>JAFGFE010000004.1 GCA_016931225.1 Candidatus Zymogenaceae bacterium | reverse complement strand
TCCGTCTGCTGGCTGTTGGAGATCCGGTCAGTGCTGAGTTATCCGGAGGGCAGGTCATGTTCTTCAATCCTCGGTGAATTGACCTGCCCTCGCCCATGTGTGTCCGTCTGCTGGCTGTTGGAGATCCGGTAAATGCTGAGTTATCCGGAGGGCAGGTCATGTTCTTCAATCCTCGAAAAAATATGTTGACCCGCCCTCGCTCATGTGTATCATTCCCTCACTCGTGTGTATCATCTGCTGGCTATTGGAGATCCGGTCAGTGCTGAGTCATCCGGAGGGCAGGTCATGTTTTTCAAACCCGGGAAAATGTAACCTGCCCTCGCTCATGTGTATCATTCCCTCACTCATGTGTATCATCTGCTGGCTATTGGAGGTCCGGTCAGTGCTGAGTCATCCGGAGGGCAGGTCATGTTCTTTAAATCCGGGAAAATGTAACCTGCCCTCACCCATGTGTATCATCCGTCTGCTGGCTGTTGGAGATCCGGTCAATGTTGAGTTGCAGTGCTAAGTTGCTGAGTCTTCCGGAGGGCAGGCCATTTTCTTTTTATTTTAGTTCCTTAGTCTTTTAGTAATCCAACCTCCCTTGCTTCTTTTTCAAGCTGATCGCGGAAATCGGGATGCGCGATACTGATCATCGCCTTGACCCGCTTGGGTATACTCTTGATCCACAGGTCCGCAACACCGAATTCGGTCACGATATATTGGACGTCGGATCGAGGCGTGGTGATGATAGTGCCCGGCTTGAAGGAAGACACGATACGGGAAATGGTGCCGCTCTTGGTCTCGGTTGTTGAGGGAAGCGTAATGAACGCCTTTCCACCCTTGGACTGAGTGGCTCCCCGAACGAAGTCGAGCTGTCCGCCGGTGCCGCTGTACATGGAGAATCCGAGGGACTCAGAGGCGCACTGGCCCGTCAGGTCAACCGTCATCGTGTTGTTGATGGATACCATGTTGTCGTTTTTCGCGATGTTGTTGACGTTGTTGACGTAGTAGATGGGAGCGAATTCGCAAACCGGGTTATGATCAACGAATTTGTACAGATCGGTGTTGCCGATGGCGAAACCGCACACCATCTTTCCGGGGTGGAACGTCTTCTTGCTGCAGTTGATGACTCCCTTGTTGGCGAGATGCATCATGGAGTTGGTCATCATTTCCGTATGGACGCCCAGGTCCTTTTTATCTTTCAGAAGGTTCCCGACCGCATCGGAAACGGCGCCGATGCCGATCTGGATAGTGGCCCCGTCGGGAATGCGTTCCACGACGAGCTCGCCGATCTTCTGTTCCACTTCGCCTATCGGAATTTCGGGTATTTCAGACAGCGGGTGGTGGTTTTCAACGATGTAATCCACCTCGCTGACATGAATCACCGTCTGGCTCCCATTCACAAACGGCGTATGCTCGTTGACCTGTGCGATGACGGTATCCGCCAATTTGGACATCATGTCACCGTTATACACACCCACGGGGCCGAAGCTCATATAACCCCGGGGATCAGGAGCCGAGACCTCGCACATATAGACGTTACACCCGGCGGCCACGCTCATCTGATCTCCAAGCGAAAAGTGATAGGAAATCGGCTCTACATTGCCGTCCTTTAAAAAGGGACGCTCCATCGGCCCGACGAACAGAGAGACGAAGTCTATGTGTCCCTTGAACTCGGCCTTGAAAATCTCATGGGGCCACATCGAGATGCCTGAGTAGACGGTTACCCCGGTCAGCTCGTCCTTGCGTTTTGCGAGTTCGGCGACAATGTCAATAGGCTGACTGCTGCCGCCGGGCATGCCCACGGTGTCCCCGGACTTGATGGACTTGACCGCAACTTCCGCAGAAACGAGTTTCTTCTTGTATTCATCCTCCCATTTCATAGTGTATTTCTCCTTCCTGTCTGTGGTGATGTATAACTTCTGTTGAGAGGAGTGCTCGTTCGTGCCTTGAAATCACGCTTCCAACCTGTTGCTGAGTTCATGAAGCGGTCATGCTGATTTTGTACTCCCCCTGAATAGCATACACGGGCAGGACTATTAGTCCAACAGCCCGTTCTCAACGGCCTCTTTTGTCAACTGATCACGAAAATCAGGATGCGCGATGGCAATCATCGCCTTCACCCGCTCCGGTATGGATCGCATCCTGAGATTTGCAACGCCGTACTCGGTAACGATGTAATGCACATCCGAACGGGGGGTGGTTATAACGGTGCCCGGCATCATGGTGGATACAATCCGGGAGACCGGACCATCCTTCGACTCCCGCACCGACGGCATCGCCAGAAAGCCCATTCCACCCTTAGACATATTGGCGCCGCGAACGAAGTCGAGCTGTCCGCCGGTCCCGCTTATCTGCTGGAACCCTATGGATTCGGACGCGCACTGCCCGGTCAGGTCGGCGTTGAGGATATTATTGACCGAAACAAAATTGTCGTTCTGTGCGATATTGAACACGTTGTTGATCTCGGCGATGGGAGAAAACTCGCACACCGGATTATTGTCAATAAAATCGTACAGGGCCTTCGAGCCGATGGCGAATCCGCACACGATCTTTCCGGGGCGATACGTCTTTTTCTTTCCGGTAACAACCCCCTTCTCGGTCAGATGCATCATGGAATTGGTCAGCATCTCGGAGTGGATCCCCAGGTCTTTTTTGCTTATAAGGAGCTCACCCACGGTGTCGGAAACACCCCCCACGCCGATCTGTATCGTGGCGCCGTTGGGAATGCGCTCGGCAATGAGTTCGCCGATTTTCTGTTCCACGTCGGATATTGGAATCTGCGGAATTTCCGGCAGTGGATGGGACTCCTCGACGATATAATCGACCTCACTGACATGGATGACATTTTTAATACCGTGGACAAAGGGCGTCTCCTTGTTGACCTGGACGGCGATCTTATCAGCGACCGGTACCACGGTATCGTTGTTATGCACGCCATTAGGGCCGTAGCTCATGTATCCCCTGGCATCCGGTTCCGAGACCTCGCACATCATGTAGTCGTATTTCTTCCTGTCGTGCATCTCCAGCATTTCATCGACAATCTCATCGGACTGTGACAAGTGAAACGAGACCGGCTCGATATTCGCCTTCATCTTCATGGCAATACGTTCGGCGGGACCCATAAACAGGCAGCGGAAATTGATATGACCCTTGAATTCCGACTTATAGAATTCGAATGGATAAACGGAGATGCCTGAAATCAGGGTGACATTTTTGAGTTCATCTTTACGTTTGCACAGAGCATCGACCAGGGCGGGCGGTGCACTGCATCCTCCAGACATCATGATGACGTTGTTGGAGGTAATACCGGCAACGGCCTTATCCGCGCTGACGAGTTTCTTTTGATACTCCTTTTCCCAGCTCATAGTTGAGTCCTCCATGGTAGTATTAAATCGCTTCTATTGGTTCAAACGAGATTACCGTTATAGTTCCTCTTTCATCGTCATCGAAATCAATCACCCCAAGTATCTTTACCGGCTCTCGCAAATGGGCGAGGAGTTGATCCCAATACTTGTTTTTGAGAATAAAGAATTCTTCCTCGTCATCTGTCATAATAGCAATCCGTATCACATCGCCTTCCTTATTCCAGTCCGATGCAATCATAATCCCCTGAATGGTCAACAGGTCATTGTGATGGTTTGTGTCGGACATCTCTTCACCTTCCTGCCCGAGAATAATAGCAATATCCATGCCAAAATTTTGTTTGTGTAAATTCAGTATGTTAACCGACCGTACGAATTATATCGGAAATTGAACTTCCGACACAATGTTTTGTGACGCTCTCAATTATGAAGACAAAGGCCTGAAATGATTGAAAAAAAATAATCGGAAAGTAAATTTCCGATATTTCTTAAAACGGAAATGGTATTTCTTCACGGGGGGATGTGGTGGGGGGATTATTTGAAATCTTCTTTTCTAATATTGTGTTTTTGCATGAGATTGAACAATTGACGTGTGGTTATTCCCGCCGTATCCGCGGTTTTCTGAATTGATCCATTGTGTGAGGACAGTGTCTCTATTAGATAACGCCTTTCGGCGTTTCGTACCACCCGTTCTCTGATGGAGGCCAGTTTCTCTCCGGGGTGTATGATCATGTCGTCTTCCAGCGTTGTTTTTTCCGAGAAGAACTCCCTGGGAAAGTGTTCGGGAGAAATCATATCAGTCGTTTCCATCAGATACGCCCGCTCTATGAAGTTTTCCAGCTCTCTTATGTTACCGGGCCACGAATACTGGGTGAACGCTTCAAGCACATCCGGGTGTACGTCGGTAATACTTTTTTCATGAAATCGGTTAAGACGCTCGAGAATGGTGTGCACCATGGTGGGGATGTCTTCGGTTCTGTATTTAAGGGAGGGAATCTCTATCGGAAATACATTGAGGCGATAATAGAGGTCATAGCGAAACAGGTCCTGTTCACAGAGCGTAATGAGGTCGATATTGGTGGCGGCGATGACCCGCGCGGATGAAGACAAGGGCTCCTCGCCGCCGACGCGATAGTACGTGCCGTCCTGGAGAACCTGTAACAGCCGGATCTGGACATGGGGCGAGACGGTTTCTATTTCATCAAGAAATATGGTTCCGTCTGAGGCAAGCTCGAACTTTCCCAATTTCCTGCGAATGGCGCCGGTAAATGAGCCCTTTTCATGTCCAAAGAGCTCGCTTTCGACAAGGGTATCCGGAATCGCCCCCAGGTGTACCTGAATGAACGGCGCGTCTCTGCGGTGGCTGTGCTTATGAATGAGTTGGGACAAAACACCCTTACCGGTTCCGGTCTCACCGATAAGGAGAACGGTGCTCTTGGTTGGGGCCACCGCCTTGATTTTCTTGATCACCTCGATGACGGGGGGGCTTTTCGTGTTGAGAAACGGCTGAGAGGAGATATCCCAGAAGGTATCAGACAGGTAGTCGAGCTTGGATTTTTCCATTGCCGTATCATATATGGACTGTATTACCGTATTCAGCTCATCCTTCTGTATCGGGATGGAGATGTAGTTATCCGCCCCGGCCTTTATTGCCATGATTCCACGGCGGTTATGCTCAATTCTCGTCATAATGGCGATTATTGTGGATCTGGAAATCTCTCGAAACTGGTTGATTACGCTCTTGATGGTTCTTTCCGTCGATAACGTTTCAAGGAGTGTGACATCCAAGAAAAGCAGGTCGTATTTCTTCTTTTCAAACTGGACAAGGCTTTTCGGGATATCCGGGGCGATATCAACGGAAAACTTGTTTTGGAGCAGGGTGACTATTTCCTGGGACGTTATGTGATCTGAAGAAACAACCAGAATATTATAATTCATCGGACTCAACTCCGAGAGAGATTCGAGATGACATCAAGGTTACAACATTACTATTGAATTATATAAAGCCGTGGTATGAATTGTCAATGTCGGCGCAATGGCAACAGGATTTTTTTTCAGTGCGTGTCGGAAGAGGTTGCGGCTTACAATTTCAGTGGGGGCAGGGCGCGGCCATATCCAAAAAACGGGGATATCCCCGGTAGTTGACGGTACGGCATACAAGTATCTATTCCCCGGTTTTCCTTTCTGTATAAAAGCGTGAGAGAGAAACGGGGCCGTGTCACCGGCCCCTATGTGGTATCTTCGGATTCTCGATCTTCGGTATGATTCTCGGCCTTGGAAGATGTCGATGTGTCTCAAAACACACATCAATCCCCCGTGAAAGTCGTCTTGAATGTCAAATCCGATGTCGTATTACGCCGAATACGGATATGACACCGTGAAAACCAAAGAGAGACGCCGTCGGACCCCGATTGTACGACGTCACATGACGTCATATAATTATTTTCAGAATGGTAAAAGCGCCGAGGAAGATCGTGAAAACGCTAATGGCGGTTTTCATTGTCTTCATATTCAGGGATTTCACCGTTATACCGGAAATCGGAACCGAAATGACGGCTCCGATGACAAGATAGGGGGCAAGCGACCAATCTATTATGCTCTTCGTGACGAGGTATGCCGTAACACCGACAAGACACGTACACCCTTCCGCTATCGATGTGATGGCGATGGCGCTTTTTCCGTCGACGCCGGAGATGAGCTGTCCGCCGACGACGACCGGTCCGTAGCCTCCGCCGGAGATGCCCTTGTTGAAAGATGCCACCAATCCAAGGAGTGTGATTTTTTTCCAGGAAAAACCGAACTCCCTGTTGATCGTGCAGAGAAGGACAATGCCGACGACAAAGATTATCGTGCCGATGAAAAGCTTCAGGTAAAATGTGGGAAGGCTCAACGCAACGAATACGGCGAATACGGCCCCGATAATACTCAACACGCTCAGGAGAAAAACCACCTTGAGGCTGCGGGGGAAGTTCGTCCTGAGACTTGTGACAATACCATTACTTTTAAACGCACGAGCAATTTCAACGACATTCATTGTCTTCGGCCTGAAATCCACATTGCCGAGTGCATGGTGTGTGAAGCCCGCGAGAAATCCTGTGATAAGTTCCGATAAAAGGACAGCCGGCACAACCTGAAGAGGTTCAAAGCCAAGCAGGAGAAGAATCGGGGTCAGAGAGGTGCCGTATCCCATACCGAGGGAGGAGTCAAGATATTCCGCGAAGAAGGCAATCACAACGATCAACAGTCCCATTTCAATTCCTAGTTGAAACATGTCGATATCCTTTTCATTCTGTGAGTGAGTAGTCGTAATGCATATATAGCCTATGGATATAGTATGATATCACGGATAAAAAAATCTATATTATATCCGCGAATGTTGTCGTCTCGAGTTTGTTTGAAACATAATCCCGGATCTCCTTGAATATATCAAGCAACGGCTTGTGCTGATTGAGGGGGGTTTCTTCGTGGAAATAGACGCTCACGGATTTGATGGCCGCCAACGGTCCGTCCATCAGCCTGATTACCTCCGCGATGGTGATCTCCGCTGGTGATTTACTGATCCTGTAACCTCCCTCCGATCCACGTTTGCTCCTGATGTAACCGGCTCCCTTCAAGACAAGCAAAATCTGTTCAAGGTACTTCTTCGGAATGTTGAATTCCTCGGAGATCCTTTCGGTGCTGATATAGCCGGAACCATACTTTCTGGAAAGTACGATGAGGGCCAAACATGCGTATTCGCTTTTTGTGGAAAGTTTCATGATACGGCAATGCCCACTATTCAGGTAGAGTATATAGGATAATATGTCGATTGTCAACAAGAAAACGTTTTTACCGGATACTGTATGTTCGATTTCACCCGTCTCGTTTTCGAAAATCGGTGAGGTTGGTATGTTCCGGTATTCGATCAAGGACTGCATACGGATGATAGACATCATCGCTTCCCGGAGAGGGTGTTGAGAATTGAGATCCCTTTGGTACACGGGCGGGGTCAGGAGAAGAGACGTCGCGTGGGATCAGTCGTCGTGTGGAGTTTGTCTTTTGAGAATCCGTATAGCGGCGATATATACAATGCCGCCGGCACATGCCGTGACAAGCTGTGGCCAGGAAAACAAGAAATAGAGAATGCCGGCGGCCTTGGTTTCGACGGTACTGATGTGCAAAAATATGTACACGGAGGCATAGAGGAAGAGAAATTTGGACACCGCACCGAGAATGATTCCCGACACACGTTTTCCCGTAATGTAAAACAATATCACATACATGGCATTGCCGATGGCGATGACCGGAACAAATGGAATCGGTATCGGTGCGCCGGATAACACGGCCGTTATTGGAGCCGCACACGCGATTGCTATCGCTCCCCCTCTGCCGGAATATTCAACGGATATGAGAAGCAGGGCATTTACGAGGGTGCCTATAACGAAAATATTCACGGGTCCGAAAAGGCCGGTCGTATATCTGCCAAGGAATTGAACAAGGATTGTGAGAGAGAGGAGTAGGGCGGTGATTGCGACTTTCCTGTTCCTTGATATTATCGTTTCACTGTTCGTCGGTTGGATCATGTTATCGTTTTATCGTATGTGATGGTGTTAGTGACATTATCTTAAAACTCTCCAAAAACATCCAGAAAAAAAAGTAACAGTCATGGAAGATTTTGTCTGTATTTTCTTGACAGGGGTTTTAAAAAAAAATATACTGTTAGCGCTGTAACAGTGAGGGTGAAAATTATTTCAGTAGTGTTATGTATTTAACGGGCTTATACGTTTTATATGGAAAGAACAGTTGAAAGATTAATTCTATTCAAGCGATACCTGAAAGAAGTGAGTAGAAGAAGGGTAGAGAAAATTCGCTCCCACGAGCTTGCCGAGATAGCCGGTGTGAGTGCGGCACAGGTGAGGCAGGATATAATGAACATAGGTTATTCGGGAAATCAGCAGGGCTATGCTGTGAAACCGTTGACCGAATCAATCGAACACTTTCTCGCCACCTATGAAGTACAGAATGTGGCAATTATCGGTATCGGTAATCTGGGCAGGGCAATTATCGGATATTTTTCCGGATACAGGTCCATGTTCAGGATCATCGCGGGATTCGACAGTAATCAGAATAGGACCGGCAGGGTCATTCATGGATGCAAGTGCTATTTGGTAGAGGATTTCGGACGTGTTGTGGGTGAGGAGGAAATCAGTATCGCTATTATCGCGGTACCCGCCTCTTCCGCTCAATCAGTCGCCGATCTCTGTATACAGTCGGGCATAAAGGGAATCGTCAACTTCACTCCGACGCGCCTGCACGTACCCAAACATATATATGTGTCAGATATGGATATCGCAGTTTCGTTGGAAAAAGTGGCGTTTTTTGTAAAAAATACAGGAAACGAGGCAACATATGGATCCGATAAATGAGACAATCGATCGCGTTCTAGCCGGATACAAAACCGCCGAGCGGAGTGATCTGATTCCGATCCTCCAGGACATACAAGATTCTATTGGGTATGTCCACAAAGATGCCGTAAGTAAAATCGGCACGAAACTCAACCTTCCCCCCAGTAAAATATTCGGGGTACTCACCTTTTACAACCAATTTCGAACCGAACCGCCCGGCAGGTATCATATTATGGTCTGTCGGGGTACAGCGTGTCATGTCAAGGGTTCGGAAAAAATCCTCAAGACCGTCCAGAATACCCTCAAGATTGAACCAGGGCAGACCACGCGCGACGGGTTGTTCAGCCTTGAAATCGTGGCCTGCGTCGGCGCATGCGGCCTTTCACCGGTTATAAATATTTCCGGCGAATTCTATGCCAGGGTTACGCCGGACAGTGTTCGTGAAATTCTCAAGACACTGAAATCCGAGGCGAAAGAGGAGGCAAAGAGAGATGTTTGAAAAATGCTGCGATAAATGTTCACATTCCCCCGACAGTCCGTGTCCAGACCTGATCGCCTGTATCCAGGACGGCCCCCTCTGCCACACGGATGAGCGGTGTAATGATTTCATTCATCAACGGGTGGAACGTCTCAAGAGAAAGAATATTGAAACGCCCGTTATTTTTGTCGGGACCGCAACCTGCGGACTCGGAGCGGGAGCGGAAAAAACAATCACGGAAATTGAAAAATGGTTGTCGGAATCGAAAACGAGCGCGGATATCGTCAGGGTTGGATGCCTGGGTATTTGTGCCCTTGAGCCTCTCGTGGATGTGCAACTCCCGAAGAAATCCCGGATCAGTTTTTATTCCGTGACGGCAGAGAAAGTCCGGGATATACTCCCGGCCGTATTTGACGGCAAACCGCCTGTGGAACATGTTTTGGGCCAGTACCCCCAGGAGGATACCGAAGCATGGAAAAATATACCCCTCATAGGTGATCACCCGTTTTTCAAGCATCAAAAACGCTGGGTGCTGGAAAACTGCGGAATTATCAACCCGGAAGACATCGACGAATACATTGTATGGGGTGGATACTCGTCCCTCTCTCGTGTGTTGAAAAACATGACTCCCCTGGAAGTGGCGGATGTCGTGGAAGACAGCGGCTTGCGGGGACGGGGTGGAGCCGGATTTCCCGCCGGGAAAAAATGGAAATTCGCCCAGCAAGCTGAGGGAGATCAGCGGTATATGATATGCAACGCCGACGAGGGAGACCCGGGCGCGTTCATGGACAGGGCCGTGATCGAAGGGGATCCGCACAGGCTCGTCGAAGGAATCATCATCGCGGCGTATGCCATTCATGCGGATCACGCGTATATCTATATTCGGGCGGAATACCCGCTGGCTATCCGAAGACTTGAGAAAGCCATTGATCAGGCTCATGAGCTGGGACTGCTTGGAAGAAACATCCTTGACAGCGGATTCAGCCTTGATATAAAGCTGAAAAAGGGAGCGGGGGCGTTTGTCTGCGGTGAGGAAACGGCGCTTATCGCAAGTATTGAGGGAAAACGCGGCATGCCGCGTCCACGTCCCCCCTTTCCCGCTGTGAGCGGTTTATACGGGAAACCGACCATCATCAACAATGTGGAAACGCTCGCGAACGTACCTGGAATTATTAAAAATGGGGCGGACTGGTTTTCGTCCGTCGGTACCGAGCGTTCAAAAGGAACAAAGGTTTTCGCCCTTTCCGGGAACGTCGTGAGAACAGGGCTCGTCGAGGTTCCGATGGGAATCACCTTGCGGCAGATCGTGTTCGATATCGGCGGCGGCATCGAGGGAGGCCTGGCGTTCAAGGCGGCGCAAATCGGCGGCCCGTCGGGAGGATGTATACCGGTCGAACATCTCGATACGGAAATCGACTATGAATCTCTCAAGGAGATCGGCGCCATCGTTGGATCCGGCGGGCTTGTGGTGATGGATGAAAACACCTGCATGGTTGATGTCGCCAAGTTCTTCATGGATTTTATCCAGAAGGAGAGCTGCGGTAAATGTATTCCCTGCCGGGAAGGCACGAGGCTGATGCTTGAAATATTGACTTCTCTGACCAAAAGACGAAGCCACGAAACGATGGAGGAGACCTTCACTCGATTTCAGGGAGTCATTCAGCTCAAACGCCTCGCCGAGGTGATCCAGGATGCAAGCCTCTGCGCCCTGGGGCAGACTGCTCCGAACCCGGTACTCAGTACCATGCGGTGGTTTAAGGATGAATACGAAGCCCATGTCTATGAGCGATACTGTCCCGCCGGTGCCTGTACCGAGCTTCTCAATTACTACATCGATTCGGAAAAATGCAAGGGATGTGGATTGTGCGCTAAAAACTGCCCATCAGATGCGATCATGGGCGCGCCGAAAAGTCCGCATTATATCGTACCGGATAAGTGTATCGGATGCGGGACGTGCGTGGAAACGTGTAAATTCGATGCGATCGTGATATCTCGACAAGATGTCCCTACAGAGGGGGTTGCGAATGCTTAACATAGAAATCAATGGAAAGCCAGCCAAGGCAAAAAAAGGCGAAACTATTCTCAACATCTTGAAACAATACGGTATTTCCGTACCTACGCTCTGTAATTTGGAGAATCTTTCTCCGACCGGGGCGTGCCGCCTGTGTGTGGTGGAAGCGGACGGAAGACTTGTGCCCAGTTGTGCCTTCCCCGTTTCAGAGGGAATGAAGATTGGAACCCATACGCCCCGTGTCATGCGGGCGAGAAAAACGATCGTTGAGATGTTGTTATCCGCGCACCCGGATGACTGCCTGTATTGTGCGAGGAACAACGAATGTGATCTTCAGTCTCTCGCCCGGGAGTTGGGGGTGACTTCACGAACATTTCGAAGCACCAAGAAGACATTCAAGGCGGATGCTTCCAGCCCCGCGATCGTACGCGATCCGGCAAAATGCATTTTGTGCGGCAAGTGCGTCCGAGTATGTGAGGAGATACAGGGTGTTTCGGCCATCGATTTCATCAAGCGGGGGTCAAAAACATCCGTTGGGACGGTTTTCAACCAGGGGTTGAATGTTTCAACCTGTATTAATTGCGGGCAGTGTATTATGGTTTGTCCGACAGGGGCGCTTACGGAGACGGACTATACCAAACAGGTTTTCGACGCCCTGGACAATCCTGAATTGCATGTCGTTATCCAGCACGCCCCCAGTATTTCCGTGACCATCGCCGAAGAGTTTGGAATGAGGCCGGGCCTGGATGCCGACGGAACCATGACGGCGGCCTTGAGGCGGATGGGATTTGACAGGGTCTTCGAGACGTCGTTCAGCGCGGATCTCACCATCATGGAAGAGGCGTCGGAGTTGGTTCATCGTCTGACGACGGGGGGGCCGCTGCCGCTGTTGACAAGCTGTTCGCCGGGATGGGTGAAGTATCTTGAGCAGTTTTTCCCGGATTTCATCGACAACATCTCGACCTGTAAGAGCCCGCAGCAGATGCTCGGTGCGGTTATTAAGAGTTATTATGCCGGGAGTCAGGGGATAAATCCGAGAAAAATTTTCAGCGTTTCGATTATGCCGTGCACGGCCAAGAAATTTGAATGCAATCGACCGGAAATGTCAAAAAGCGGGATCCCGGATGTGGATGCCGTTCTCACGACCCGCGAGATAGCGAAGATGATTCGCATGAGAGGTTTGAACCTGGCCACCCTTGAACCGGAATTGCCCGATTCCCCATTCGGTGAGAGAACAACCGCCGGGAAGATCTTCGGTGCAACCGGCGGTGTGGCGGAGGCGGCGGTACGCACGGCCTATTACCTGGTTACGGGAAAAGAGCTTGAAAAGCTTGAGGTCAAAAAGCTACGGGGACTCTCGAATCGAAAGGAAGCCTTTCTTGATATCAATGGTATAGAGGTGGGCGTCGCCGTGGTCAGCGGTCTTGCACAGGCGCGGGACATCCTCAATGAGGTCAGAAACGGCAGAAAAGACATTCATTTCATCGAGGTCATGACCTGCCCCGGAGGATGTATCGCCGGGGGCGGTCAGCCGTTGAATAGCGATCCGAAACGCATCGCTGAGCGCATGAAGGCGCTGTATCATATCGATCGAACGGAAGAGGTCAGGGTTTCACACAAGAATACAGAACTCCAACGGCTGTACGACGAGTTCCTGGGGAAACCGCTGGGTGAAATGTCTCATCATCTGCTCCACACCACGTACAAGGATCGAAGCAAAGCGGGGTAGGGTGGGTTATGGAAACCTACACACAAGAGTCGTTTGTAGAGACTATCGGTGATCGATGCCGAGTCTGCTACACATGCGTGCGGGAATGCCCGGCAAAGGCCATACGGATATCCGGGGGCCAGGCTGAAATTCTCCCGGAACGATGCATCAGCTGCGGCCATTGTGTGAGCGTCTGTTCGCAGGGTGCGAAACGAGTCATCAGCTCACTGGATAGTTTTCATCAGCTTCTGGACTCGAATGAAATAAAGATCGCATGTATTGCACCCAGCGCTCCCGCGGAGTTTTCAGATATCGGCATAGAGCATTTCATCGGCATGGTGCGGGCCCTGGGATTTGACAAGGTATGCGAAGTGGCGTTCGGCGCCGACCTTGTCTCGGATCGATATCGCAGACTGATCGAAGAAGGAAAGGAGAAGGAATACATTTCCACTACCTGTCCGGCATTGATCGGTTTTGTTGAGAGGTATCATCCGGGTATCGCGGCGTCTCTTGCGCCCATAGTGTCTCCCATGATCGCCGTAGCCAGGGCATTACGGATGTTTCATGGTCAGGATATACAAATCGCTTTTATCGGTCCCTGTGTCGCGAAGAAGAAGGAGGCTGTTTCGAGGGTTCTGAATGGAGAGGTGAATGTCGTTATCACCTTCAATGAGATGCGGGAGATATTCGACATGCACAATCTTACCCCCGACAGTTGTGAGCCGTCCGACTTTGATCCCCCCCGATCGGGCCTGGGAATGCTGTTTCCGATAACCAGAGGGTTGTTCCAGGCTGCCGATATTCGTGACGACATCTTGGAAAATAGGTTTGTCGCCACAGGTGGGAGTGATTTCGTTGAAGTCATCAAGGAGTATGAAGAGGGTATCATCCAGACGAAAATACTGGAAGTCCTCTGCTGCGATGGCTGCATCATGGGGCCGGGGATGAGCGTGAAGACGTACAAACATGAGCGTCAATCGCTGATTAGTCAATACGCGAGAAAAAAACTTGCGGAACATAATAGAGAAGAGTGGCAGGAGGTGATGCGTCAATGCCAAGATCTTGATCTTTCCAGAACCTTTGAACCGCAAGATGATACGGAAACTCAGCCGATCTGCGAGGCAAAGATTGAAAAGGTTCTGGCGGATCTTGGAAAATACACCCCACAGGACGAACTCAATTGCGGGGCGTGTGGTTATGAGACCTGTCGAGATCATGCAATCGCCATCATCATGGGACTTGCTGAAAATGAAATGTGTCTGCCGCATACCATCGATATGCTTAAAAATGCATATGAGACGCTGCACTATTCACATGAACAGCTGGCACAAACCAGGGCGGCGTTGGAACAGGCGGAGAAAATGGCGAGTCTGGGAAAGCTGGCGGCGGGTATCGCCCACGAAATCAACAACCCGTTGGGTATCGTGCTGATGTATGCCCATACACTTCTCGAAGAAGTGTCGGATGAAGCTCTCAATGAGGATCTGACAATGATCGCGCAACAGGCGGATAGATGCAAACGGATCGTGTCGGATCTTTTGCAGTTTGCACGGAAGAACAGAGTGGAGCTGCAGAGCCAGAATCTCTATTCTTTGGTTGAACGGACAATCAACCAGATGAACATAAGTAGCGGGATCGGCATCGAGCTGGAATGCACCTGTGATAATCCCGTTGCCGAAGTGGACACTACTCAGATCATTCAGGTGATTACAAATATCGTTGACAATGCGGTTCATGCCATGTCGGGACATGGCAAATTGAACATACGGGTAGATGGAACCGATGATGAGGTATTCATCGCTATAACGGACAGTGGGATCGGTATCGCACAGGAATATTTGAAGAAAATTTTCGAACCATTCTATACGACCAAACAGATGGGAAAAGGTACCGGGCTGGGTCTGGCCGTGAGTTACGGAATCATCAAGATGCACCGAGGCGGTATTGATGTACAGTCGAACACGGATCCGGATGCAGGGCCCACCGGAACGACGTTTACCATACGGTTGCCGCGAAACAGCCAATTGGAAAACGATGAACACCCATGAGAACACGGAAATCCCAGTATATGATATATTTCACTATAGTGGGGATATACCTTCGATCGATAGGGAGCACCAAATGTCTTAAGAGGCTTTACAAAGACCCGGATTAGTTGATAATATTCTTTCTCAGACGTTACAGGTGGTTTATAAATGAAAAAAACGATACTCGTGGTGGATGATGACCAGGATCTGCGTGAGCAATTACGCATTAATCTGGAGGCTGCCGGCTATCGAGTCGATACCGCAGATGGTGTCACAACGGCGAGTGAATATCTCGCTGAAAAAAATCCGGACATCGCGATTGTGGATCTGATGCTGGAACACGTTGACAGCGGATTCTCTCTCTGTTACCATATTAAGAAGAAAAAGCCGGAATTGCCGATAATTATGATTTCAGCCGTTGTAACCGAGACCGGCTTTTCCTTCGATGCCGCAACTGATGAAGAACGCTCATGGGTTCGAGCGGACGTGTTTCTGAACAAGCCGGTGAGGACCGAGCAGCTTCTCTATGAAATTGAGCGGCTCTTGGAGCAAAAATAGCGGAAGGTGAAATGGAGCGACTGCGAGTTCTGGTAATTGATGATGAAGAGGGGATGTGTCGTGCCATTGAGCGGGCGCTTCGACGATACAGTTTTATCGTAAATGAGATCGATGAAGAAATATCATTTGATATTTCACTGGCGCATACCGGCACGGATGGTCTTGCGGCGATAGAGGCCGAAAAACCGCATCTCGTACTTCTTGATTACAAGCTTCCGGATATGCTCGGGTCGGATATCCTTGAACGTATGCAGTTGAACAAGGATTCCGATGTGCTTGTTATCATGATTACCGCGTTTGCTACCATAGAAACCGCTGTCGTTACCATAAAACGCGGCGCCTATGATTTTCTCGCGAAACCTTTTACACCGGACGAGCTCAAAAGCGTTGTTCAGAAGGCAGCGACGAGATTAATACTTCAGCAGCAGGCCCAGCGTTACCTGGAGGAAAAACGGCAGATACGGTTCCAGTTCATCTCGGTTTTAGCCCATGAGCTCAAATCTCCCCTCAACGCCATAGATGGATATCTCCAGATTATCCATGATAAGACGCTCGGAGATGAAGTAGAATCCTATTCCAAAATGGTTGAGAGATGTGTCATCCGTATAGAGGGCATGAGGAAACTCATCAGGGATCTTCTGGATCTGACACGGATCGAGTCGGGACAGAAAATACGCACTCTCGAGCGGCTTACGCTGAGAGAGATCGCTGTGGAGTCCATGGAAAACATGATGGCCGAGGCCGCGGAACGGGACATTTCTCTCAATCTTTTATGTGATGCCGATGTTGAAATCACGGGGGACCGTGATGAATTCGTCATTATTTTCAACAATTTGATCTCGAATGCGGTAAAGTATAACAAAGACGGCGGCAGCGTTGATATTCTCATCAAACGGACGGACGATACCATTTACGTTACCGTAAAGGACACCGGCATTGGGATGTCGGACGAGGACGCCGGCAGGATTTTCAATGATTTTGTTCGCATCAAAAATTCCGCGACTAAAAACATACAGGGCAGCGGTCTCGGCCTTTCAATTGTAAAAAAGCTGGTCACACTCTATGGGGGAGATATTGGAGTGGAAAGTACTCCGGATATCGGAACCACATTCACCATTACGCTGAAAGAACAGACGGAAATCGACCAGGATAAAATGATTGAAGGGAATATCGCATAAGTATTGGAGAGAATTGTTGACAAACGGTTTTTTTAAGATAGTATTTTTATATTGGTTTGTGGTATAAATAAAGGATATTTCGTGTTACCCGACCGGAACGAAAGGGCATCAGAATATGTCATGAACGGAATGGATGGGTGACCAATATGCAATTCACACACATTTTCAATATCATTAGGATAGAAACATTTAAGGTGAAGGAGGATGCATATGAAAGATGGCAAGCATGTCATTCTTGTAATTGATGACGATCAGGATATCCTGGATGCGGCTCGTGCTGTGTTGGAGTCGGGTGGCTATATCATGATTGAAGCCCCCAGCGCCCATGAAGGGAAGGATGTATTCAACAAGGAAAAACCGGATCTCCTGATCGTTGATATAATGATGGAAGAAATTGATGCCGGAATCGCGTTTGTGGAGGAAATCAGAAGCACCGGATTTGAGGGTCCAATATTTTTTCTCAGCTCCATCGGCGATGAGCTTTCCAAGCAGATAAGCACGGCAAAGCTCGGCGTTACCGGCATTCTGCAAAAACCTTTGAAGAAGGAGCTGGTGCTGGAACTTATCAATAATCAATTAAAATAAAAAAAACTCGTTGACGATCTTCATTTCATGACTGCAGGTGAAGATTGTCGCCGGGGTGAGCAATTCTAAAGGGGATATCCGCTTGTGATAAAAAAAGCGGTATCCCCTGTTTTTTTGACGATCGATTTCACATTCGAGACCGGTCGGTAGTTATAATCATGTTTCAGACCATCGTTTTTTTCACACCTTCCTGTATCGGTTTGTCTACATGTTTCGGAAGCAGCACTGTTACGTTTGTTCCCGTGGGGCCGTTCATGGGATCGGCGTTTGAATCGACGGAAATGTCGCCTTCGTGCATTTTGACCATTCCATAGCTTACCGCAAGCCCCAATCCGGTCCCTTTTCCCGAACGCTTTGTCGTATAAAACGGCTCAAAAATACGGCCCATTGCATCGGGTGGAATCCCGATGCCTGAATCGCGTATGGTAATCCAGGCGTTTTCCTCGTCGTCATCAATAGACAGACGTAATGCTCCGCCGGCATCCATCGCCTCTATTGCGTTTTGTATGATATTTCTAAACGCCTGTCTGAGTTGTTCTTTATCTGCATGTATGGTGATGTTTTCCCGACGGGGCTCGAACGTCACATCGATCCCGGCGCCTATCTTCATCCTCCGTAATACGTTACGCAGAAGAGTATTAAGGTTGACCGGTCGAAAGGAAAGGGTATACGCCCTTGAGAATCTTAACAGGTCGGCCACGATGGTTTTGCAGCGATCCGCCTCGTTGATTATCGTATCGAGTTGTTCGTGAATGGTATCGCTTTCTGAATTTTCATCCCGCAGCAGATGTGCATACATCACTATGATGCCGAGGGGATTGTTGAGTTCGTGAGCAACCCCCGCAGCCAGTTGTCCGAGTCCGGCGATTTTTTCGGATTGTGCCAATGCAATTTCGGTTTGATTCAGTCTTTCATTTATTTTTTCAATTCTTTCTGCAGCGATCACTGCAACAAGGCTGACGATAAGAAACATGCCCGCCCTGATATAATCTTCAATATTAGAAGAATAGTTTTGCAACAGCAATCCGCTCAGGATGATCAACAGCGAGAGTAGCAGGGCGACCACGATACCGCGTCTTTTCCACCAATACGCGGAGAGTATTATAGGAATGTAGAACAGATGAGTGAAGACCGTGCCGGAGTGACGAACTTGATGAAAATAATAGGTTATCCCTCCGAGCAATATCAGTAAGATACCCATCAGGACGATTCTGATTTTCTCTCTCTTCATATGTCGTCAATCTGTATGAAGAACCTGTAAAAAATCCATACCGGCCCTCGCCGGGATGGTGTCACGTTATGAGGCCGGCATGATTCCGAATAAAACGGAAAGCATGATGAAAACCAAGGCACCATTGTAACACCAAACATGCCGTTCAATCAATCATCTATATAGATTGGAGGATGAAAGAGACTGCGCTCTAACGGGAAGGGAGCAGATACAACATTCTCACCCTTCGGGAAACAACATGTGTCGACACAGTACGGTATCGAGTCTGACCCTTCTCAGGTGTTATCGGTAAGAGTATCCCGCGGCCCGGAGTGGCCGATTGGCTTCTTCAGAGATTTGGCTCTCAAGGGGGCTGTGGTGTAAATTTATTGTATTTCACTCAAACGAAGTTGCATTGTATTGACAAAACAGAGCCGATGGGTTATAAATCCGTTTCATGAAAAGTAAAGCCGACATCGTAACCCTCTGTACGCTTTTTGTGTGTATCGCGGTCGCCGCCGCCTTTACCTACAACAAAGAGTATAAATTTGAGGGCGCGTCTCACTGCGCCGTCTGTCATTCGTCATCGGATATCGGCGATCAGTATGGTATCTGGAAGACCTCTCCCCACAGCGGCGCCTATGAATCTCTTTTCTCCGAGGAGTCCCTCGAATATGCCGAAGAAAGAGAGATGGCTGATCCTTCGAAAAATGAACAATGTCTCACATGTCACCTCACGGGGTATGACGCCTCCTTTGAACTCATGGGGCCCCTATATCGAAGGGACGACGGAGTGAGCTGCGAGGGATGCCATGGGAGCGGCGGCGGGTATGCATATTTTTCCATCATGATGGATCGTGAGCTCGCCGTAAAAAAGGGCCTTGTTGCATCGCCCGAAAACACCTGCGTGTCATGTCATTCCGGGGAGTGCCCCTTCGATGTCCCGTTCGAATTCGAGCCATTCATGGAAAGGATCGAACACCCCCGTCCAGACTAAGAAGACTCCAAAGAGTTGATTGGATATTAGGTAAACCATAATGAGAAGAGAGATAGCGATCCCGCTCGTTTTTATCGGTATGGGCGTCGTTGCCGCCGTGATCTGGTGGCTTGTGACGGCGGGAACCGTTCGGACCGATAACGCGAAGATCGACGGGGATATTCTTTATGTTACCAGCGATACCGCCGGCATCGTTGTGGATATCCCGGTTATGGAATACCACGAAGTATCCGAGGGGGAAACCATTGTCGAAATAGACCCGCTCATCGGTACCGTTGAGCGAATAAAGAGCGAGGAAAACCTCGAAGCGTTTTCGACCCTTTCGGAGATCAAGCAGCAGATGGATACTCTACAGGACAGGGTATCCCTGGCGGAGAAGGAGTACCTGCGAAATAAGGCCCTCTTTGATTCGGGGGGTATTTCCAGGATGACCCTCGATGACAAGTGGACCACGCTCTCCGTTCTCGAATCTCAGCTTTTGACTTATGAAAACCTCTATGACATGGCGCAGAACATCCTGAACATAACGGAGGCGGACACACCCTATATCCCCCTCAAATCTCCGATAGACGGATATCTGGCACAGAAGCTGGTCTCCGACGGTGAATTGATCGTCCCCGGGGAGCCGGTTTGCGCGGTCGTCAATCTCGACGAGACCTGGGTCACCGCCCGCATTGATGAGGACGATATCGCCGAAATTGCTCAGGGTCAGCCCGTTAAGATAAAGATCGACTCGTACCCGGGGGAAACCTTCTCTGGAGAGGTTACCGACATCGGTGTCGCGGCGTCTTCGGTGTTCTCCATCATCCCCCAGGACAACGCCTCGGGGAATTTCATTAAAATCACCCAGACCATCCCGATAAAAATATCCATCGACGCCCGAGGCTTTATACTCCGACCCGGCAGTAATGTCGTCGTTATCATTAATACGAAGAAATAGTGGATCACAAACCTCACACCGCATCCCCTGCGGACGCTAATGATCGCTATAAATGGCTGGTGCTGTTCATTGTGATTATGGGCTCCTTCATGGCGATTCTCGACAACTCGATCGTCAATGTGGCCCTGCCGCACCTCATGGTGACATTTTCCTCAAACCTCGAAGAGATCGAATGGGTCGTCACCGGCTACATGCTGGCGTTCGCAATACTGATGCCGGTAACGGTGTGGCTGCGCGACGCCCTCGGGCTGAAAAACGCCTTCATCCTCGCCCTCATGTTTTTCATCATCGGTTCCGCACTCTGCGGTGTCTCCTGGAACCGGGAGACACTGATTTTCTTCCGGATTATCCAGGCCATCGGCGGCGGCGCCCTCATGCCCACGGGACTCACCATGGTCGCCGAGGTGTTCCCTCCGGAGGAAAGGGGCATGGCTATGGGTATCTGGGGGGCGGGGGCCACCATCGCCCCGGCGGTTGGGCCGACGCTGGGAGGATATCTGGTTGATTTCGTGAGCTGGCGCTCCATTTTTTATATCAATATTCCCATAGGCGTCGCAGTTATCGCCCTGGCGATGGTTATCCTCAGGCAGGATCGCGGGCACGGCGGAAGTGTGCGTTTCGATTTTCCCGGATTCCTTTTTCTTTCGCTCACCCTCGCAGGCCTGCTGTTGGGTTTTACTCAGGGTGAACGGGAGGGGTGGCACTCTTCGTATATCCTGACGCTGTTCGGTGCCGCGTATTTTTCCTTTTTCATTTTCCTGATCATCGAGCGGCTGATAAAAAATCCCATCGTGGAGCTCTCCATCTTCAACAGTCGCAACTTTTCTCTTGGATGTGTCCTGGGGGTTGTTCGTTCCATTGGTCTCTTCGCATCGGTCTTTCTGATGCCCCTCTTTTTGCAGAACCTTATGGGATATACCGCTTTCAGTACCGGGCTTCTCATGATGCCTTCCGCGCTGGCCGTCGCCGTGAGCATGCCGCTGGCGGGAAATATCAGCGATCGCATCGGCCCCAAAATACCTGTGGTCCTCGGCGGTCTTATCACCGCATATTCGCTGTATCTTTACAGCAAGCTGTCACTCCACTCCAGTTATGGTTTTTTACTGTATGGATTTATCACTCGTGGAATCGGGCTGGGATTTTTGATGGCGCCATTGATGGTGGCCACCATCAACGCGGTACCCAAGCGACACGTAAGCCTGGCATCGGGACTCCTCAATGTGATCATGCAGGTATCGGGGGCCTTCGGTGTCGCCATATTCAGCTCGATGCTTACAAGACGACAGGCCTTTCACAGCGCCGAATATTATACCCACTTGACACCCGACAACACCCCGCTTGCCGTTCTCCTTTCGAAAATCGGTGAAAATCTCAACGGACTGGGCAGCTCGCTTGCCGGAAGCTCCGAGATCGCCCGGGCATACCTCTTTCAGTACCTGGGAAGCTGGTCTGCCGTCAACGCCTTTAATGATGTGTTCCTGGTTTCCGCATTTGTGGTCGGTATCGGGGCGTTGATGGTGTTGTTTTTCGAGGACATCTACCCCCAGAAGGGCATTTTCGGATATTTCAAGAAGGAAGGGAAGCTGGGCGGGGAAGATTTAATCGATGAGTGATGTCCGTTGACCGATTGTGAGGAAAAAATCTCCCGTGTCTTGCGGACGGATGATATAAAAAATCCCCGAACGCCCCACATGTAGATCTTCCGTCACATAGACAGTAATGGGCGGGAATACGGAAAAAACACGCCCGGAGGGAACATACAACCCCCCGGGCGCTCTTTCATGCGGTTTCCCCGTCAATCAACCTGCGTGTCGGTGAACGAAGGGGAAGCATCATCGGCGGTTATTCGGATGTCGATGTCTCATCTCCTTTTGGAAATGTTTCATTGTAGACATCTTCCAACGCCTGTATCTCCTCCTCAAGAGCCTCCCTCTTTTTATCGAGCTCAGAGAAGAATGTGTCCTCCGCCTCGCCGATCGTTTCCGTCCCCTCGTCCTTGAGGGTGATGATCAATTCGTCGAGGTCGGACCGCATTTCACCCAGAAGGAGATCCACATTATCCCGTTTCTCCTGGATCAATTGCAGGTGCTCTTCCATCATGATGCGGGCGTCTTCTTCCAGCTGATCCGCCTCCTCCCTCTTCTCGTTGATCCTTTCATCAAGCTTCGAGAGCATCTCCTCCGAAGAATCGAGGTACGCCTTCATCAGGTCCAGCTTCGTATCCGTACCTGATTCCAAAGCCCCTTCTTCATCCTGGGAGATCGATTCTTCGTGAATGCCGTTGTTTTCCTCCGGTTGTGTTGCCGGTCCCCCGCAGCCGATCATGAGACCGAAAACCATGAGCATCAAAGCGGCGTAGATCATACGTTTGATAAGCATATTTCCTCCTTTCCTTGTTGCTGATCACGGTCGATACGAACGGTGCCTTTGTTCGCATCGGCGGGATCGTACGTTTTGGTCACAGAGAGAATCCCAAAAAGCACGGCACCATTCCCGCACATATTTTCCGTATGGGATCATGACATATCTTCGTATGCACCGTAACCATGTGAAAGACATCTTCTTCATCTCACATAAAACAATATATTGAAATTGTTAGTGTGTCATTAAAATAATGTTAAAATTATATTTGCCTTTTCGTCCGGCATACACATCTTCTTATGTGTTAAGGCTTCGGACAATTTGTAATCACATATATGGATTACCGCATATGACACTCTGCTGTTTTCCTGCTTTCCAATGTTACGAAAAACACCGGGGGAAACGCGATCCCTGTTGCACGTGTGGTATCGATGCGCACCGTGCAGCGGTCATAAAAAAACGCCGACCCCGCGTATAAACACGGGGACGGCGTGTCTTGATGTTATTTTGTTATTCCGACTTCAGGACCAGGGTATGCACTGCGTCTTCTTCCACCTTTTCCCGCTCAAGGACGAAGGGGCGGTATTCATAGTCCACCCACATTTTCGCCTGGTCGTCGTAATGCGGGCTCATGAAATTTCCGTTCACGCCGCCCGGAATGATGCGGTATGAGTCGCCGTTCTCGGAAAGGTCGATGATGTGCCTCATTCCCGAGCTGCTGGTCACCTCCCAGGATCGCTCCACGCGATAAACCGTGGGGGCGACGGTGAAGATACTCCCCCCGATCGGAAACGGACCGATGTTCATGAATCGACCCAACAGCGCCGACTTCTTCCCGAAGGAGTGATACAGGGTCACTGTGTGCAGGTCTCCCCATTTCCAGTCCTTGGGGTTGGGCGACAGCTCCTCCTCCAGATACGCTACGCCCTCGTGAAAGCTCTTTACGAATACGGCGTTCATGTCCTCGATTTCTTCGGTGGTCGGATCGTCGAACCAGGGGGATTTGCCTCTATCGATCATCGTCCTGAGGGAGTTGAAGGGGATGTTTTTATTGTTGCCGACGTACGCCTTGTAGAGGTCCTCACCCAGTCGCTCCATGAAGATATTCTCAACCAGGTTGTTCAAGAAGGCGTGAAACACCGCCGCGGCGGCGGAGTCCGGGGGTGAGGTGTAGTCCCATTCCTCAAGAAGCTCCACGGCCCGATTCTCCGTCTCGGTGAGCTCCATTCCGTCGAGGGCTTCCAGCAGCAGCGGGACCCAGTCCCTGGCCAGCAGCACCTTTGTGTCGGACTGCATCCTTTTAAAGTCGTCAACGCCCAGTTTCTCCTTCTCTTCCATCATCTCGCTGATTCGGATGTAGCGATCGGGTGTGGCGAAGTTGGCGGAGATGTAGTAGGGGTATTCGTCCCCCACCGTCTTGTTGTTGGCGGTGGCGATCCAGCCTGAGGGGGGATTTTTCATGTGGGGCTGCAGCTCCGTGGGAAGATAGCCGTTCCACTCGTGCTCGCCGTCCCAGCCGGGCAGGGGGAGACCGCCGGTGAAGCCGTCCCGCACAGGTATCCCCATGCCCATCCAGTATCCGATGTTGCCCTGATCGTCGGCGTAGACAAAATTGAAACCGAAGCACTTGTAAAATCCGACCGCTTTCTCGATGTCTTCAATGTCTTCGGCCCTGTTTGCATAGTAGAAGAATTGTGGGGAATTGGGAAAATCAACGGCGACCCATCTGAGGGAAATGGAGTATCCCTCCGGCTCGTCGTACTTGTTCATATCGTCTATGATAGGCCCGTGGCGGGTCATCCTGATGTCGAACGTGACGTCCTCTGAATCCTTGACGGAGATGGTCTCGGTTTTGACCACCATGTCCTCCCACCTCCCCAGATATTCATACTGGTTCGGATCATCCGGGTTGATGCGCTCGAGATAAAAATCGGCGTCGTCGGCGCTGACGTTGGTGACGCCCCAGGCCACGTGTTCATTGGCCCCGGCGACGATGGCGGGCAGGCCCGATATGACTGAGCCGGAGACGTTCATTGTCGGTGTGACAAGGTGCGCCTCGTAGAACATTGAGGGGGCTCCCACCCCCACATGTGGATCGTTGGCGAAGATGGGGGTGCCGGTTTCCGACTTTTCAGGGGAAATCGCCCAGTTATTACTGGCGGGAAGCCCCGTAATACCTGCAGTCTCCCTGACGACGGTCATGGCGTCTAAAATGTCCTCGGTTACACTTGAGAAGTAGAGCGCCCCCTTGGGGATGATGGTCGGGCAGCCGGGGGGGAAATCGACGAAGAGCTCATCGGCCATCTCCTCCCCCACCGCCTCAATCACGGAAGCGTGGACCAGTTCGCTTTCAATCGGGTAGTTTTGATCCCAGGCCAAGAAAAAGTAAATAGCCATGATGTCTTCCGGGGTAAAGGGGTCAGGTTCATATCCCAGAATCAGGAACTCCGGAGGATACGGCCCCTCATGGTGTTCGATATAAAAATTGACCCCCGCAACGAATGATTCTATCGTCGCCTGGACTTCCGTGTCATACGCCTCGAAAGCCTCCTCCAGTGTTGTTTCGGCCCGGATGGTGCGAAAGAGCTTGTCCGCAGGCACCAGGGATTCCCCCAGGACCTCGGAGAGCCGTCCCCCGCCGGCCCTGCGGGCCATGTCCATCTGGAAGAGCCGATCCTGGGCGGTAGCGTAGCCGAAGGCAAAAGAGAGATCAGCATCGTTCGACGCATAAATGTGTGCCATTCCGTATGAATCCCTGATGATTTCCACATCGTCACTCAGCACCGGAGCGGCGATTTCTCCATCGTATTCAGGCAGTGTTGACTTGAAAAATCCGAAAGTGACGACGCAGATAATGAGGATTAACACGACGAGTATCCCGAGGAACCATTTCAAAAATTTCATACCAGACTCCAATAAAATGATAGAGAAATTAACCGATCATATACCAGTACCGGGAGAAAGTCAAAAAGTGTTGAGATGGGAAAGGGGGTATTTTTGCGTCGGGCGTCCCGATGCCGT
The DNA here is from genome assembly GCA_016931225.1 of Candidatus Zymogenaceae bacterium. Taxonomy (NCBI): domain Bacteria; class Deltaproteobacteria; order Candidatus Zymogeniales; family Candidatus Zymogenaceae; species Candidatus Zymogenaceae bacterium. The sequence goes on along the minus strand of JAFGFE010000004.1, from coordinate 27,628 downwards.
TTCCAATGAAAAAAGGGTGCGAAAGCTCGCACCCCGCCGTCGGGCTGTACAGACCCGCTTTCTATTCGAAACAGCCCCCGGTTTCCGGGGCGTCGACCTGGTACGGGTCTCTTTTCGCCGTCGTCCTTTCAATCGTCGGTTTTTCCCCTCAGAATTATAATTATATCATTACGATACATATCGACGATTCCCCCTACACCTCATGCATTCTCCTGACCCGCTTCAGCCTGACCTTTTTGGGCACAAACAGGGCAAGGGCCAGCATCACCCGCTCGGTAATGGCTACGCCTGAGATGACATCGAGTTTCCCGGCGATCATGCCGTCGTACCCATCCTGTGCCACACTCCGTGGGTTCGCCGGCTTGTCGAACATCTTCATTTTTTGCACATCGGCGATCCGGGGGAACTCCGTATCGGTGGCTCCGGGCATGAGGGTCGTTACGGTCACATGTGTGTCGTGGAGCTCCTCGGCGACGGCGTTGCTGAAAAACGCCACGAACGCCTTTGTCGCGTAGTATACCGCCATGAGAGGACCCGGCACGAGGCTTGCCGTTGACGATACATTGAGAATCCTGCCGCTGTTTCGTTTTACGAAGTCCGGCAGGAAAAACCGTGTCAAGGCGACAAGGGCGATGACGTTCAACTTGATCATGTTGAGATCGGTCTCCCAGTCTCTCTCGCAAAATTTCCCTCGTCCGCCGAAACCGGCGTTATTGATGAGGTAGTCGACCCGCATGCCTGAGTCCCGTACCGCATTGTACACCTCTTGTGGCGCATCCGGGTGTGTCAGGTCTTTCGCAATAGCCAGGACGTTTGTGGAATACTTTTTTTCAAGCTCCGTTTTCAGCTCATCGAGCAGCTCCTTTTCCAGCGCCACGATCACCAGGTCGCCGCCTCGTTCGGCATGGATGCGGGCCATTTCCTTTCCGATCCCCGAGGAGGCACCCGTAACCAAGGCCGTCTTTCTGTTCTGGTTTGTCATTGTCGTTCTCCTTTTTGATCGTATAAATTATAGTTTTCTGGCAGCCCCCTCGGCAGGGTTCGGGATCGGGAGGAAAACCGCGGCGTCACATTCCTTGAGCTGTTTCATGACCCGATATATATGGTGCTCATCTTTGAGATCGTACATACCCTGTCGAAACAGGTTAACCCCGCTCGTATCGGTGAATTCGTCTTCCTGTTCGTGGTGGTGTGGTGGGCGTGGTTCAATGGTTCAATATATTACGGGGATTATGAGCTATCATAATCCCCGAATATAGCGATAACGGCTATTCGAATGTATGCCGGCGTCGATGTCGGTGCGGCTATTTTTCCGGTTCCAGATAGAGGTCCCCCTGTTCGCCGGTGCTCGTCGTTGTCCAGAGCGCCTCGATGACATCGAGGTCTTCATTGATCTCTCCCACGTGGGATCCGCCGGTCTCCAGGTCTTCCGTCGACATGGGAGCACTTTCCCACATTTCGAAATTCAGGGTTTCGGGGTTGATGCTCCACTTGAAAGTGAACTCGACGATGTGCCCCTTGTCGTACTCACCGTCGCCCATGGCGAAGATATTACCGTCTGGATCGATGCTGACCTCGTTGACGGTGATCGTTGTGGGCTGAACCGGGCGGGACTCATCGTGCCAGGTAAACGTTCCCTCCCAGTCGCGTGGAAGGTTGTTGAGGATGTAATCTGCATCCAGCGCAACGGTGTTTCCTGAGATCAGAAACACGCCGCACAGCAATAAAAAAATTGGAATCAAGAGACGTTTCATTCGGAAACCTCCTTTGCATTTATATGAAGGGTACACTATACAGAAGATGTACCAGAGTACCGAGTATGCGTGGAAAATACAAGAAAATAGTCGCAAAGGTACATGGTTTGTCCGGAGGTGGCGAAAAACGTCGACAGCGCATACGTCACCGCTCCGTAATGTCACCGACGCGTTTCAGAATGAACAGAAGCGATCACAACGTATCGGGGGAGGGTGTGGGAGGCGTACAATGCAGATTGAAACGTTCCAATCACCGTTTCGGTGTTTTTATTAGGTATTTGAGGATCATCGAGCTCATTTCCCGGAGTACCGCTTCGACATCCATTTTGTTTTCGCAATCCAGAAGCCGGTTAAGGACACCGTCAACGGCGAATTTTAGTACGAACATCGCGGCTGCGGGATTGTTCACCTCTATCCGATCGTTGAACCGGATCAATAATTCCCGAATCGTCTCATACAGACGCTTCTCGTTGGCGGAAAACGCCGCATCGACCTCCGGATCTCTCATGGAGAGGATGACAATCTCGTTGTGAAGTCGTTTTTCGTGAATGTGGGCATGCCACAAGGCATGAAGGACGGCATCGATGGTTTCTTCGAGGGAGAGGTTATCTGCCGTATTTTCACTGATGCCCGATTGAAAGTGGTTGTATATATCATCGTTGAATGCGGCCACCACTTCCATGAGAATATCCTTTTTATCGCTGAAATATGCATAGAGGGTACCGATGGAGACGCCGGCTCGTTGAGCGATACTGCTGGTCGTAATCGCGTCGTATCCCTTTTTGTTTATCAGCTCCCGGGCGCTTTGGACGATCCTTGTCTTTTTTTCTCGGCTTCTCGCCTGTACCGGTTCTCTGATTGCGCCGGATGAATCGTGTGAACGTTTCATGGATGTTCCTGCTCAAATCTGACTGCGGTTCTCCTTGTTACCTATGGTACCCAGAGAAAAATAGGGAGTCAAGATAATATGAAATTAAATTCACATTTCTCTTGACAATACGAATATGAATTCATATTCTTAATGTGTGTCGCCTCAGGGAGGCGAATAAAAACACGTCCGGAACAAGCAAAGACGAGCCCTGTCGTGAATAGTCCAGTAGGAGGTGAGTGATCATGTACGAGAAAATCGGAAGAAGAGGTTTTTTAAGAAACGCCGCCGTGTCCGTTACCGCGGTGACCCTGGCGGCCTGCTCGGGACGCCCCGCGGGTGATGAGGCGCTGCTCAAGCCGAATGAAATATCCACCGGCGGGGACACCATTTCAAACAGGGTTATATTTGATGACGAAGCGTACTACTTCGAGCTGCTTCGAGCCCTGGGACATACTTACAGCGGCGGTGCGGATGTCAACGAATGTCTGACGACGGCCCACCGGATAACCGAGGGCGACGATGAGAGCTGGTACGAGGAGTGGAGCAACACTGCCGAGCGGGTGCTGGCCATCGCCGAGAAGTCGGAGAAAGGAGGACACCCGGTCAGCGCCCGGGAGGCGTATCTGAGGGCGTCGAACTATTTCCGCACGGCGGAGTTTTTCCTCCACGCAGATTTTTCCGACAACCGGGCGTATGAGGCATGGAAGATGAGCCGGGAGTGTTTTATGAGGGCGATTCCATATCTCTCATCCGACGTGGAAGCGGTGGAGGTTCCATTCGAAGGGACGACGCTTCCCGGTTATTTTATCAGGGGTGAGGGTGACGGAAAGACGGCCCCCCTCGTCATTATATTTACCGGCTTCGACGGCACCGCCGAGGAGGTGGCCATGGACACTGGATTTCCCGGAGCCGTGCGGGGGTATCACTGCCTGGTCATGGAGGGTCCGGGGCAGGGAAAAGTCATTCGAGATCAGAATATCCCGTTTCGTCCCGATTGGGAGACGGTTGTGTCCCCGGTGGTTGACTATGCCCTGGGGATTCCCGGGGTTGACGGGAATCGGATTGTGCTCATGGGCATCAGCATGGCGGGTCTCCTGGCTCCCCGGGCGTGTGCGTTCGAGCACCGCATCCACACCTGCGTGGCCAACAGCGGGCTTTTCAGCTTCTACGAGCCGGTGGCCGGCGAGGTACCCGAACGGGTGATGAAACTGAAGCACGAAAATCCCAAGGGGTTTGAGACCGCCGTGAAGATGATGACCGCGGTCAATGCTGAGGCGAGGTGGTTCGTGAACGACGGCATGTGGAAATTCGGCGCCGCGTCTCCCACGGAGCTGTTCGTCAAGCTGGAAGACTACACCCTTGAGGGAGTGGTGGATAAAATTACATGCAACATGCTCATCTGTGACGGCGAGGAGGAGCATTTCTTTGAGGGACAGGCGAAGAAGCTGTACGATCTCCTTGAGTGTCCAAAGGAGTTCATGGTCTTCACCGTTGAAGATATGGCGGCGTCCCACTGCCAGAGCGGCGCCGAGGCGATCTCCGCACAGCGCATCTACGACTGGCTGGACGACACGGTGATGAGAGGCTGACGGCTGTGTGCTGTATGGAGGAGCGGCGGCTTCCGGATGCGGGAGCGGACGTTTTTATGGATTTTGATAGAGAGAACGGGGCCTTTTGGGGTCCCGTTCTCGCGTATGGACTGTTTCTCACGTGCCGGTTGCTGATCTCCTTATTTCGTCGAGGGTGGGGAGAACGGGGCGACCATCTTGTTTGATCACGGAAATAACGGGCATGAGCTTGCACCCCGGCTGATATGCGACGGGTGCGGGGAGGACATCGTCCCCAGAGACGTCCGAATCCGTCCGGGTCCCGGCGTGACAAATCCAAAAGGATTGCCGAAACCTCTCAGGCCGAAGGGGGATGAAGACTGACGAAGAATGATGACATACCACTGAATATTGTAAATTAAGACCTTTCCGAGTACAGCTTTCTCCACCAGAAAAAAGTCTTTCACAATCGCCGCCGTATGCTCTATACTACCGGGTGTGTGTGGCGGGGGAGGGGAGGCGCCTGGAGATCTCATCAGAAAGCGGGCGGGAGAGGGAGGCATAAATACTATCGTGTTGGGCTTCGACCACAAGAAACATCCGCCGCACACGGCACATGATGAAACGGCCTTCGATGAATGGATGACGGACGGTATATATAAAAATATATCCACATGATACATACATTAAAGGAGCCATGAATATGGACAGCGCCCTGATACCGGAAAATCTCGTCAAGGACGAGCTTGTGGAGCACGCCGCGAAGTACGTCTGCCCCAACCGGGTGGAGACCTTCAGGATGCTCGGGTCTGTGCCGGTGATGGCCCGGCGGGAGGGGAATTATTTCTGGGACCTGGACGGCAGAAAGCTCTTCGACGTCCACATCAACGGCGGCACCTACAACCTGGGTCACCGCAACCCGGAGATTCTTGCCGCCCTCACCGAGGGCGCCGGCCTCTACGACATCGGGAACCACCATTTCCCCAGCATCCCCCGCACCCGGCTGGCCGAGGTCCTCACCTCCATCGTGCCGGGAAACATGCAGTACGTCGTCTTTACCACCTGCGGTGCCGAGGCCATAGACGTCACCATCCGTACCGCCCGCAAACGTACCGGCCGCCGAAAGATCATCGCCTTCAAGGAGGCGTATCACGGCCACGGCGGCCTGGGCCTTCAGGCCGGGGGATACGCGGACCTGGCGAGCTATTTTCTCTCCGACGGGCCCAAGGGGGAATTCATGCTGGTCCCCTTCGACGACATAGACGTGATGGAGGAGGCGCTGGCGGCCGGGGATGCGGCGGCGGTGCTGGCGGAGATGATTCCCGCAACCAGCGGGTTCATGATGCCGTCCGACGGCTATTACCCGCAGGTGAAGGAGTTGTGTGAAAAGAACGGGACGCTCTTCATCGCGGACGAGGTGCAGACCGGCCTGGGACGCACAGGGCGCATGTGGGCGTGTGAGGGTTACGGCGTGTCACCCGACATGCTGGTGACCGGAAAGGGACTTTCCGGCGGGGTATATCCCATCGCCGCGGCGGTATTGAGTGAAGACGTGGCGGGCTGGCTTTTCGAGGACGGCTGGGGCTATTCCTCCACCTTCGGCGGCGCGGAGCTGGGGTGCGTGGTGGCCCTGAAGGTGCTGGAGATTGTGGGACGGCCGGGGACCCTGGAAAACGTCCGGGAAGTCTCCGCGTTTCTCGCGGGCGAATTGGAGGCGATACGAAAGCGCCATCCCTTCCTCGTCGAGGTGCGCCAGAACGGTCTGGTCATCGGCCTCAGGTTCGACGACCCCTACGGCGGCGTCATGATGGCCGCCTGTACCTATGAAACCGGCCTGTGGGCGTTTCCCGCCGGATTCAATCGCTCGGTCCTCCAATTCAAGCCGAATCTCCTGGTGACGAAGGACGACTGCCGGGAGGCCCTGGGGCTTCTGGAGGATTCCCTGAAGCTGTGCGAAAAGAGAATGCTCAATCAATAGGGGGCGGATCACGCCGCGTTCCGCGGACGGATCGGTGGGGACGGGCGTTCGGGATATGTACGAAAAAGAATCGGGCCGGAAGACACATTTCTTCCAGCCCGGTTTTTAGCTGTACCATTCATCGGTATCCAAGGAACCCCGTCGGGATGGATCGTCGGGAATGAGTCGCGTATCGCCTCACGGTTGCCCGGGGTTGAGCGCCGGTTTTTTGATCGGTTTTTTCCTGAGGCTGATCGAAAGCCTGATCATCCATATGGCGGCAAGGCCGAAGAAAAAGAAGATAACCCTGGGGAGCCACCACATTTCACCGCTGAACGTTTCGACGAGATTGAGACCGGATACACCATAAACGCCCCAGTTCAGACCGCCGATCACGGACAGTAGCAGAGCCAACCAGTCTATCGGGTTAAGCTGTCTCATGAATGCTCCTTTCGGTATGAATTAATACACATGCGGGCTACAGCTCCTTTTACATGTATATATGATTTATTTTACTCGTTTATTTGAGTAAGGTCAATTATCCAATAGTAGTCTGAAAAATATAGAAAAGTACTAAAAGAATTTTGATTCATAACAAATTATGAATATATATATGGACAAGATATGTGAGAAAGACGTATAATCACAAATAATTTTTATAATGATATTAATATACTGTTTTTTTGCGTTTCGGGAAAGAGATCGAAACGTTTTGTAGTTTTATTACCTCTTACTTTTATCTCGTCACCACCTGTACACAAATACTATGTGTCGCGACAATGGAAATGAAAGACATCGCACCATTGATACCGTTTGAATGTACACCTCATGGATGACAAGACAAAGACTCCCCAGATTACTCAAGACGTGGTTCGCGCCCTTATAGAGGAATCGGGCGATGGTATCGCGGTTATACAGGATCAGAAGATTGTTTTCAGCAACCGCAATGTTCAGGAACGTCTGGGATATACCAAAGATGAGCTGGAAAGCATGTTCATCCATGAAATTATTCACCCGGAGGATATCGAGAGGGTGGCGAACTATTATATCCGATTGCGCGAGAACAGGGGGCCGGTCTATACCGTTGATTTCAGGGCGATCTGTAAAGACGGTTCTCTCATATTTACCGAAGCCAATACTTCGATCATCAAGTGGGATGGAGACATCGCCGGCCTGTGCATTTTTCGGGACGTAGCCAAACGGAAACACCTGGAGGAAACACTCCTTTCCGAAATGCAGCGTCGTTCGGATATACTTGACAGCCTGTCCGAGCGGTTGATCTATACCGATACGAACATGTGCATCTCATGGGCGAATAAGGCGGCGGCGGATTCCGTTTCCCTTTCACAGAGTGACCTGGTGGGAAACTACTGCTACGAAATATTCAGGGCTAAAAGCAGGGTGTGTGATGAGTGCCCCGGCATCGAAACCCTCAGGACCGGGCGCTACGCGGAAGCCGATATTTCATACCCGGACAAGACCATATGGGTAGTTCGCACGTATCCGAATATAAAAAAAGAAAACAAACTCGTCGGCTTGACTATCAAATCGATGGACGTGACCAAGATCAGGGAGTGGGAGACGGAAAACGGAAAACGGAAAAAAACGCCACGAACCGGAACCGGAAAGGGAAAAGAAAAACCGTTTCTGAATGCTCCCGCCGACCCCCAGTACATGTACCCGTTTTCCCTGCGGTTCGAAGTGAAACGGGATAAAATCGCCCTGATCCTCAGGTGGGACGAAAACGATGTAGAACATGATCTTGCCCTGATTTCCCGTTCGGAGATGAACACGGTCAGGCTTTTGTACCTTGCCGCACGAATGAAGACCGATGGAAGCGGCTGGGTGGAGAAGGGGGATATCAAAGCGGGCAGGATGGACTATAACCTGTATGAACTGAGAAAGGCCATTGTGCGGTGCCAGATACCGTGGCTTGATGATCTATCGGCCCGGATGATGATCAGGAGCAGCGGTGTGGGCAACAAAGCGATCAGGCTGGCAATTGCCCCGGAGCGGATTGATATCTCCGGCGAGGTCCGAAGTTTTCGCTCAAAAAAATATGATCAGGTAGATAAGCTCACCCTTATGATTAGTGAGATTCGTGAAGAGATCAGTAAAAACGGTAAAAACGAGTATCTGGACAGAGAACTGGAGATACAGGAAAGGAACCTTGAAAATACCAGAAAGAGCATCCAAACCATCGAGTTTTTGATTGAAGAGGCATTCATCCTCCTTGGAGGCGCTAAAAAAATTTAACCTGTTTGTCAACCCCCCTTAATTAACCCCCTTTTATACACCCCTTTAATAACATCACACTAATTTTTTTTCTGAGACGGCGACTCAAAAACCATCAATAGAGGGTCGTATGAAATAAAATTTTCACAGGTCCATAGTACGGCGTTATTAACGCTTGAAGTGATGCATATTCGGCTACACAGAAATTTTGAGTCCCTTGATCCTTGATGATTTATTCGTAATTCCGCATAACGTCAATACGGATATCTCGATGAATAAAAAAAGCCCAAAGTGCTTGCTTCGGGCTTTTTTTTCATCCGGGAGAAATGTCGGTATCACACGTCGGGCCGTCTCCGACAGTTCTGGCACCAGAGGATTTCCACAACATTTCCCTTTGCGGAATGTGATTCCTGTCCGGTGCCGTTTTTCGGGAACTCCACCTTCATGGAGAGGCTGTGTCCGCAATCAGGACAGATGGTAGATGTCCGTTTTTTAAAGTCGCGATAAAAACTGGTGTCGTACCGGATGTCTGACATATACGAGATCCCCTGGTTGGGTGAACAAAACGGTAAAATATACAATAACATATAGAGTATGTCAAGATATTTCATGATATCTTTTTACATCATAATCATGTGTATTATTCGTATGTGCGGCGTTCGTATGTGTGTCATTGAATCACCGGATTGAACATCGGAAAGAGGCACATGAGGTCCGACCTTTTATCCCGAAGTGTGTGACGAGATGGGACGGTTGATAGGGTATGTATCCTTGCCTTTTTATATCGGCGCACACAGGGCCTCGAAGTGATCATTATATTGGCCGGGGGGAGGTGTCGTGTAGTATGGATGCGTTCACGTGATCTGACGCCTTATTATTTCGTGGCCTTCGTCATCTTGGGAGGGGGCGCGTAAAATGGTTTTATCGCGGTGAAACGGAGAAAGGGAGACGGCATACCGATTATCATTGGATACCGCTCCGTATTGAAGTCGTATCCCGGGAGATGTCCGGTTCGATATGTATATCTATATTGACAATTGACAATAATCATGAGTTAAGTTATACTGTTTACATATATAGACGAAAACAGTAACGATTCCAGGAGATCCATTCGGCCCATTGAAATCTTGAAGGGGGGAGGTGACGACAAAAAAAAGGAAAAAGAGATTTTCTATAACATGATACGGGATAGTAAGTACATAAGAGAAATTGTAGTGGCGAAGGATACCATCTAATACCGCTTCGGGAATGGGACATACGTATAAGGTGTCGGGGTGAAAGCGTAATTGGAATATGTTGATGGAAATGATTTTCTCGTGTACCTATTGAAAGACCTTCACTCCCTGGGGTAATCCGCTCCTCACACAATCCACCGGAAGACGCACACAAGCTGTGCACACGCTTCATTTACGCCACGCAATTGAACGACGAATAATGAAAATAAAGCGAATCTGAATTGTAGGCGATAACGCTTTATAGGAGGGAATTAAGATGATACAGGACGTTGCCCTGAGAGACAAATATGATATGCAAGTGGATCTTGCCAAAAACCGTATCTATTTCTATCCGAAGGGAACCTGGAACAAGGTATCGGAGGTTCCCGATTACATCAATGATTTTAAGGTATGTGCAAGAAAACTGCGTCCCGGCTTCACTTCCTTGTCCGATGCAAAGCACTTTGGTGCGCCGACCCAGGAGATCGCCGATCTTATCCTGAAAGGAACCGCGATGCTGCGGGAAAGCGGCATGAAGAAGTCGGCCATCATCGTAAACACTTCAATTATCAAGTTGTATCTCGACAAGTACAAGGATGAAATGACGAAGGATACATTGACAACCATGTACTTTGAAAGTATGGATGAAGCGGAAGAGTGGCTGGACGCACAGTGATATGTTTTCGTCTTGATTTCGGAGAGTGTATATAAGCCGCTTAACCGGTCTTTTTAGATACCCCAATCCTTCACCTGATATACACGATTTCTGTGGTGTACAGACATCATTCCCCGTACGAGGAGGGGGAGCGCGGTCTTCCACCCCGGGCTGAAGCGGCGCCTGAGTCCAAAAACGGCGATTGATATCCATTCACACCGTCGCCTTTGAGGATGTGTCCACCAAAAAAAACCCCGTCCCAGCGGACGGGGTTTTTTCTCTGAGCCTTTTTACGTCCTGCTCAGGACATCGGTGGGCAGCCCTCAGAACAATGGGCAACCCTGGGGACCATAAAACGCTTCATGCAAACCTCCTTGGAAAAGGTGTAACGAGCGTCCGATCATTTCGGTGACGAACGGCCGCGGCACTGTGTGCGAGACCTCGTCACGTGTACCGTCTTATGCCGATCGCCCTCACCAAATTACTACAATAATTATAGCCATTATTTTCCGATATGTCAAGGGTACCGGTGTGTCGTTTCGACGTAAGGACCGGACACATGAACGGGTCAGCGTGAGAGTATCAGGATTCGGAGGCCTTTCTTAAGGCGATGTCGGAAACCATACGCTTGTGGAATTGATCATCGATGGGATAGCGGGAGATCAGGTACATGCCGATGAATACGAACATCAGCGGAATGAAGGTGAGGAGCAGCTTGATTCCCAGGAGCGCCAAATCCGTCTGCTCTTCATTCGGGACGTATCCCACAATTCGAAGCACGAGGCCCGCCATTGCGCCGGGAATCGCCACAGAGAGTTTGAATGCGAACTGAAAGAATCCGTAATGCATCCCCTCTCGGCGGTGTCCGGTCTTCCATTCCAGATATTCCACCGTGTCCGGAATCATGGACCAGGGAGAGAGGTATACCGTGGCAACGCCTATGCCCACGATTACGAATATCACCAGGGACACTGCGATGTTATTTTCGCCGAAGAAAAAGAGGGGCACGGACATGGCCGCCATGATCCCCATGCCGAAGTTATAGGCGAATCTTTTCCCCCGCTTTTTTGATATGTACAAAAACAGCGGGATGGAACATGCGGATGTTCCCAGCATGGTGATGAACGCCACCGGGACCAGGTGCTCCGCGTGCAGGTTGTACTTGAAATAGTAGACGACGACGCCGCTCATGGTGTTGATGGCTATCTGGTACATCATCACCCCGGCTGCGAGGATGAGAAAGGGTTTGTTCTTCCGGATGAGAGAGAGGGTCTCCCTGAAGGACGAGCGTTGGATTTCTGTCTGTATGCGTTCTTTTACCGTGGCGAAGGTGATGAGGACGATCGTTAGAACTATCGCACCGAACAGGAATCCGACTCTTCGAAATCCAAGATTGACAGAACCCGCCCCCAGAAGTCCCACCAGGGGCATGGTGGCCCCGGCCCCCACCAGCGTTCCCACGACGGCGAAGACCATTCGGTATGCGCTCAGGACCGCCCTCTGGTGTGAGTCTGTGGTCAGGGCCGGTGTCAGGGCGCCGTAGGGGACGGTGATCATGGTCATGAGGGTGCAAAACAGCATGAATGTGATCAGCGCATAGGCGGTCCGGGCAAAAGACCCGCCGATATCCGGGCAGTAAAAGAGAAGCACGATGGATATCGCCACCGGCAGGGGGCCAAAGAGGAGATACGGGCGCTTGTTGCCCCAGCGGCTCTTGGTATGATCGACCAGGTAGCCCATCGTCGGGGAAACGCCCGCGTCCCAGAGCTTTGCGATGAAGACAACCAGTCCCGCAGCCGCCGCCGGCAGGTGAAACACGTCGGTATAAAAATAAATCAGGTAAAAGGCGGGCAGATTGAAGGCCAGGCTGTGGGCGAAATCTCCCACGCCGTATCCGATCTTCATTCCCGTGGGGACGATTTCTGTATCGGACGGGGTTGTGTAATCACTCATCGGAATGTTCGTCTGACCTCTCAAAAGATGTTCGCACAAAGCGGGATCGTTCGACCGTTTCACGATATCATGCGCCCGGATGCATCCGGAGCGGTGATATGTCTCTTTCACAATGCGGTCGGCAGTGCAGAGCCACCTGGTGGCGGGGTGGGGGGCGTGGACGATATACATAACTGCGCATCACAACACATTTCGGCCCCTCGCTTCCCCCCCTGACGAGAGCATTATGTATCAGACTTTTGGAAGAAAGACAATCGAAAAAGTGTCGCGGCGGTAAAGTATGGTATGATATTCGGATCCAATTTGGGGGAGATTTTAGGGGCGATGACACGAACGGATGGAAAGACAATTCGACAGCGATTGAATGAGAGCAAGCTCAACGCGGCCAGCGTCGTGACCTATCATATCATTGCTGCGGGGACCTTCTACGCACTCTGGCATCACAAAATATGGTGGCTGTTTCTGCTGTCGGCGGCGACGGCGCTGGTTCCCTGGATCATTCCCCCACCCCGAAACGAGAACAGCGTCTTCATCCGGGCGGCCCGGGGGAGGTATTACTGGCTGGCCGCCGCCGGATGTCTCGGCCGCGGCGTGTTCCAGTTGATTCGGGTGCTCATGGCTGGGATCTTCGTCTGGTGTTTGTGGAAGAACGATATCTGGTGGTCGATCGCCCTGGGGATTGTGCTGTTTCTGGGAAAGACGGTCTTTTTTTACGCCATGCTTCAGTACGATCGAGATCGTCTTCCTGATGGGCGGGAGACGTCTCCGGATTCCCTCTCGACATCACAAAAGGCTGACGCGGTCCCATAGCTCGTTACGGCATCGCACATCCTCCTGGATGGCCGGCGATCCGTCGTGCTGCGGTGCAGCCGGGGAACCGGCCCCGTGTTTTAAGTCCGGAATAGTCATGGAAAAAAATCACATAAAGACGTGCACAGAAGGTCCGGTCACTGATCCTGGTCCGTGGGGAGAGACAGGAACACCTCGGTCACGGTGATTACCGTCTTGCGGATAGAAAAGCTTCGCGGTGTATCGATGCGGGCCGTACCCGATATCTCCTTCGTGAACCTGCCGGAGACCTCTCCAGTGCCGTAGGCGGAGACGATATCGAAATCGGACGCATCCATGGAGAACATCAGGGCGTTCTCCCGCATGATGAAGAAATCTTCATCGTTGAAGAATATCGTCTCATGGGTGGTGGTTTCGTTGTCCCCGTCCCGGGGGTCGATGACCGCGGCCGGTATGACCGCCGCCGGGGTGCCGTCCCGTTCAAAAAGCCGAACCTCGTACAGTACCGTGACGATTGCGTCTTCCATGGCCTCCCGGGTCAGTCTGAGGGATTCCGTCTCGGCCGTAAATTCCCATGATACAACAAGCCGGTCAGACCCGGTTATTTCTATTCGCTCATTGGAAATAGTAATGAAATCCGTCGGCGCTCGTTCCGCACGAGCGGCCGTCCCCCAAAGGCCGGCCGCCGCGATGAGCGCCGGGATGAGCCATCTGGTGTTGATTCGTCTCTTCATCGTCATATCCGTATCGTCGTCTTCTCCTTTGTATCATACGGAGAGGACATCTGCAAGGTATGGACGTCGGCAGCGTATGAGATGACGGTGAAAAGACGGCATATCGGTGCGAAAACGAATATTTATCTTGATTGAGGATATCGGATACTGTATTATTTCTTCACTCCTGGGGATACTTTCTCTCATTATGCGACTGTCGCTTCGGTTTCGTAAACGGCTTCCACTCGAATCCCTCACATTGTAATCCCTCACATCACGATACACCGCATCGAAATACGGGCACGGCACACCGGCCTGAATCGATGTCGATAATACATGTTATTTCTTTATTGGAGGAGTCATATGTCCGAACACCTCAATGCAGACGGCAAAGATTTTCAGGTAACGAAAAAATACGCCTACTACGTCTTCGTGTTGCTGTTTGTACTGTATGTATTCAACTATGTGGATCGCATGGTCGTGGCGTCTCTCTTTCCGTTTCTCAAGGCGGAATGGGGGCTGACCGATACCCAGTGCGGGTGGTTTGCGTCCATCGTGACGTTGATGATGACCGTATTCGTCTTTCCAGTGTCGATCATGGTGGATCGCTGGAGCAGAAAGAAGACCATCGGCCTGATGGGGGTGCTCTGGAGCTTCGCCACGGCGGCGTGCGCCTTCACGAAGAATTTCAAGCAGCTTTTCGTCATGCGCTCTCTCGTGGGCATGGGAGAGGCCGCCTATACCTCCGGCGGACACGCGATGATCGCCGCATACTTCCCCGAGGAAAAGCGGGCGTCGATGAACGGCTTTTTTACCGCCGCCATCCCCCTGGGCACCGCGGTGGGTGTGGTGGTGGGGGGGGTGATCGCCGAGAGCCTGGGCTGGCGCTACGCCTTCGGCTTCATGGCCGTACCGGGGCTCTTTATCGCGCTTCTCTTCTTTTTCGTCAAGGATTACAAGACCGTCAGGATGGTCAAGGAATCCCACGAAGCACAGGGGAGAGTCGTCAAATCGATGGGATTCGGTGACATCGCCAAGGAATTCCTGGGAAATCCGACGGTTCTCTTGACCTACGTCGGATACGTGGGCAATACGTTCGTCACAACCGGGCTGATGAACTGGCTCCCGTCCTACTATAACCGCACCGAGGATCTTCCCATGGACGAGGCGGGCCTCAAGACGTCCATCGTCTTTCTTCTGGCCATCATCGGCGCGCCGGTGGGAGGGATCGTCATCGACAAGATCAGAAAGCGGATGATCCACGCCCGGATGAGCATTCCCGCCCTCACGTCGCTCCTTGCGGGCCTGTGCGTGTTCATCGCGTTTTCATTCCTAGATGGGAAGCCCCAGTATTTTTTTCTGCTGGCGTTCGGGTTCTTCGCGCCCATGTTCGCCGCCGGCGGCTCCGCCGTCACCCAGGACGTGGTGCATCCGGGGCTCAGGTCGTTCTCTTACGGCCTTGCCCAGTTCTTTATGATGGCCCTGGGCTATTCTCTGAGCCCGCTGTTCATCGGTGCTGTCTCGGATAAACACGGCGGCGATCTGCTCCCGGCGTTCCAGATGCTTCCGATATTCGCCCTCTTGGGTGCGATCGTCTTCTTTATCGGCTCGTTCTATTACAAGCGAGACCTGGACAAGGTCGCCAAGGTTACCCTGAAAGAAGCGGAATAATCGGACGGAATAGACCGCAAGGAATCGATTCGCCGTTTCCATAAAACGAATTTCGCCCCGGCACCGGTTGTGTCGGGGCGTTTTTTCGATACGATGTTTTGAGTATCTATGTACGCTGCGCCTGAACAACACCACTTCTGCTGAAGCCGGGCGAGGCCACCGGACAAACATCATCGAGTCGATTGAAGCCGTCTCGGTTGGGTGGTGACGTTGTACGAGCGCCATCAGGGTGGTCGAGAATAACAGAATGCGCCATCGGCTCGGAATCGCAGGCAATACTATATGACCCAGCCGATAAACATCGGCAATAGGCCACAATACGATCTGCAATCACCGAGGGTGGTGAGAGTGACGTGCTATTTGGTTACCGAAAACAATCCGCGCCCCTCACTGCAATCGCCGATAATGACGCTCGATCCAACCGGCCATCACCGGATGTAACCGATAACCCGGCGGGCGACTATTGGCGATAACACACCGCCGTACAGATAGTCATCGGGGAGTTTTCACGCCCCGTCGACACGAAATGCCGGCAGGGCGTCTCTCTATACAAAGTAGCGGGGCAGCATATAGCGCGACTGGCTGATCTGTTCCCTCAGAAAGCGTCTTCTCCCTTTGTTGAGGGTGAGATAATAGATCGCGCCCAGGAGGATGATCCCCCCCACAATACATGCGATGATAACGAGTGCTTTCATATCGTGTGTCTCTTTATATCTTTTCGTATTTTTCGATCAGTCCCGCGGCGATCATACCCGATGCCATGACCGACGGGATGCCGCCGCCGGGGTGGGTGGACGCACCGGTCAGGTACAGCCCCTTGATGCTCTTCGATCGGGACGCCGGGCGAAACACCGTGGACGTGGCGACGTCCTGGTGGAACATGTATATGGCCCCCTTGGGTGCGAGGAGGTTTCTCTCGTAGTCCAGAGGGGTGCCCAGGATGGCGGTCTTCACCTGGTTTTTCAGCCCGGGGACGTAGGTTTTCGACATGAAATCTATTGTTTCATCGATTACCCGCTCCCGTACGGCGTCCCAGCTGTCTGTGGCCAGATCGTTGGGACAGGCCAGGGTCATCACCACCGTATGGTTCCCCTTCGGGGCGTTGTTCGAGTCCGAGAGCGACGTCCAGCTGATGAGGCCGAACTGCTCGTCCGGGAGTTTCCCCTGCTTGTACACGTCCCAGTAGTAGTCGTTCAGGGCCTCCACGGGGAGGGTACACAGGGTATGATGAGCGGACAGCTCCGGCTTTGAATCCAGGCCGAGGTAGAGCATCAGGGCCGCCGTGGAGGGCTGGAGGCTCTGCAGACCCTTTCGGACCATTGAGCCCAGGTGTTCCTCTCCCACCAGGTCGAAGTAGAGGCTTTTTGCGTTGATGTTCGAGACCACCACCTCGGCGGATATCTGCTCCCCGGACGCGAGGGATACACCCTCGGCCCTGCCGTTCCGTATCATGAGGCTCTTCACCTCGGTATCGAGCATGACCTCCATCCCGTGTCGTTCACCGACCCTTCTGAGGGCCTCGGGAATGGCGATCATGCCTCCCTTGCTGTAGAAGAAGCCGTTGTGTTCCGCCCAGGGGAGCATGGTCATGTGACCGGGGCAAAGCTCCGGGGGGAGGCCCATGAAGTTCGATTGGAAGGCCAGGGCCTCCTGTACCTTCGGGTGTGTGAAATATTTCCTGAGAACGTCCTGATAGTTCATGTTGAACAGCGGCATGTACGAGAATAGCTTCGGCGTCTTCAGGAACATCTTGAGCATGTCGGTCAGGGTATTCGCCGGCTCCAGGAAAAATCCCGTCAGGGCCGTGTCCAAAAAACCCTGCATGTAGTCGGCGAACTTCAGCCATCCCTCGGCGTCTTTTGGGGATATCTTACTGAATTCCTCGGCGGTCTCCTCCTTGGAAGTCGGATACCTCATCTGTGTGCCGTCCTTGAACTTGATGGTGTAGATCGGTTCAAGGGGCACCATTTCCACCTCGTTGAATACCGACGTTCCCAGCTCCTTGAAGCATACGTCGATAACGTCGATGATCTCGATGATGGATGCGCCGATGTCGAAACGAAACCCGTCCCGCTCAAAGGTGGAGCAGTATCCGCCCACCCGGGGACTCTGTTCGACAACCAGCGTCTTCCTGCCTCGTTTTGCCATTACAGCCCCGAGGCTCAAACCGCCCAGCCCCGCTCCAATAACAATTACGTCATAGTCTGCCATAGTCTGTGTCCTTCGCATTCACTTGAAGAAAATATTGTATTGTAGCGCATTTCAGTCTCAACATTTTCATGTCGGCAGCATATCGGTATGGGGTCGGCAGTCGGCGAGGAATGTCTCGATATCATCGACAATGACCGCCCCTTCGTTGTTAACCGGTGAGATGAGCCATCGGGAGGGGACCTCGCCGAAGGCATCCTGCATGGCGTCCCTGATGGCGACGGCTTTTGTCTCGTCGTCGGTAATGGCGACCATCGACGGGCCGGAACCGGCGATGGAACAGCCGTACGCCCCGGCGGACAGGGCCGCCCCTTTGACCTCCCTGAATCGGGGGATCAAAGACCCCCTGGGTATCTCAAGAAGATCGTTGTTTCGCATAATGGCCCCTAATCGTCGGATGTCGTCTGACTGGTAGGAGAGCACTGCCTCGGCGGCCTTGATGGACTGCTGCCTGACCAGTGAGAGGATATCCACCGGCTCGAATCCCCGCATCTCCAAAAACGAGCGGCGTATGTGATTATTCAGGGCGGCCCGGGATTCGCTGGTGTTCAGCGAAACATCCGGCTTGACGATGATGGAGACGAGGTTCTCTCCCCCCTTGATACGGTGAAATCGCTTTTCACCGGCGGGGAGGTCGTCGTAGTTTTCGCTCATCATCAGGAAAAATCCACCGAAGTACGACGGGATGACGTTGTCCGGGTGGCCGGTGCCGCATGCGGTTTCCTCCCCCAAAAGGAGGGCGTCGATAATGTCGTTTTGGGGGAGTTCCCTTTCGGCCGCCGCCAGCACCCCCTTTACCGCCGCAACGGTGCTGGCCGATGATGATCCCAAGCCGGAGCCGATGGGCATGTATTTGTGGAGCGTCAGTGAGAGATTGAAGTCCAGATCGTAATGTTCTCTCAGACGCATGAAGGCGTAGCGAGCCGCCGCGAACGCGGCGTTTCTTTCGGGTTTGAGGTTTTGAAGAAACGGGGACATAGGGCCGGCAACGCCGCGCCACAGGATGGGATCGCCCTGCTGTTCTACCTTCTCGACCAGGCAGAAATCACCCAGCCACATCAACGCGTATCCCATGATATCGTATCCGGGGCCGACATTAGCCGTGGTGGCCGGGGCGAAGCTGATGCAATCGACCATGTAAGACACAAAAACAATATGATAAGGGAGATACGTCGTTCGCTGTTCGGGCGACGAGACGATCAGATATATAATGCACCGATATACCGGTCGAGTCAAGGACTTTTCCATATAGAGGGAAAAGCGCCGTTTTACGCCTCGCAGTCCCGGGGATCGTCGATGAAGGGCTGAAAGGGAAGGCCGGGAACAGACAAAACTCCGTCAATGGAGAGCTCCAGGGAGAATCTCCTGCGTCCCGAGAGAGGATCGTCAAGGACTATTTCCATCCCGGTATCGGATACGCTGTATAATCCCGTATGCTCGATGCGCTTGACCTTTGCGGTCGTCACATCCAGCTCCCAGAGGGTCAATGTGCCGTCTTCGTGAAAATCAATCCCGCCGACCGGGCCGTAGGCCCCGGCGTTGAACGCGTACCACGATACTTCTTTGAGGATCAACAGGGCGTCCTCGGGATCATCCGGGTTTAGGCCCAGAAGCCGCTGGTAGCGAAAGGTATCGTGCACACACGCAAGGTCGGGATCATCCTTCATCCGATCCAGACGGCCGGGATCCAATCGTATCGACTCCTCCAGGTAATCGAGGATACGCCATTTATAGGTGTCATACCGGCAGACAAATTCCGGACCTATATCTCTGAGAACACCCAGGGTGCAGGCGTAGTTGTACTGGGCCAGGACGTATGAGGGATCAGCCTCGATGGCTTTCCCGAAATAGTCCAGCGCCTCCACATAGCGTCCCTCCGTGTAGAGGCGGAATCCCGTGGTGTTCAGATCCCGGGCGGACTGCGCGTATGCCGCGTACACACAAAGACCGGCACAGAAGAGAAGAAGGATCAAGATTCGTCTCATAGGTGGTGAGCCCTTTTTTGTTTCCGATGAAACAATGAAGATGAAAGGGTGTCCTATCGTCAGTATAGCCGATATCGCATAAGAAAAAAAGAAAAAGGAGAATATCATGCCGCTGGTGAAGCTCCACGTCTCCGACGACCTCTCCCGGGAGTCGGGAGAGAGACTCTTATCAGATGTTCTCTCGATACTTAGGGACACCCTTGCCATCGACCCGAAACACGGCCACGCGATTCTCTATTCCACAGGGCTGTCAAATAGAGCCTGCCACGAGTGTAGGGACGGGCGGTTCGTGTTCGTGGAGGTCGCGCTGTTTTCGGGAAGAACGGATGAGATGAAGGCGGAGTTGTTTCGGAAGATAAGCGGTGCGGTCCATCGCCGTACCGGCGTGGATGAATCCGATATCATCATCTATCTTATCGAGGCGGACCGCGGCAACTGGGCGGGGCGGGGCGGTATCCCGCTCTCGACGGTACGGCTTGGGTACTGAATGAAGAGAGCTTTCGGCATACACACGGGGTTTCGCCTGCGGGTGGGGTGTGTGGGGGAAGGGGGTTGGAACGAGATCCGTGTGTGATCGAGAACGCATATATTTTTTGCCCCACATGTGAGACTCTTTGTTATAATAAGAGCTTCAGAGAAGAAATCCGGACCGGACGAAGCGGCGGGACCGGTATCGAAAAAAAATGATTATCCCGCTCGATACGTGATACCGTTGTTTACCCGTATCGGAGAGATGTATATATGAGAAGGAATTGGAGAATCGCACGCGGTATCGTGTCGATACCGTTGATTCTTTTATGCGCCGCCTGTGCCGGGATCGACGGTGGAGGGGGGCTTCTGAATGTGCCGGTCGCTTCCGAAGAGCCGCCGTTTGTCCCCTTCATCAGTCCAAAATACGAATACCAAATCGACATCCCCCGGGGATTCGAAATGGAGGGAATGGAGGGAAAGCTCACCTCCTGGAGCTATATCCCGCCGGTGGAAGAGGAGACTGAGACAACCGGCCCGATAGCACCCCGCATCAGCGTAGTCGTCACCGACATCCCGAAAGGATATTCCTCTCGATCGTTGTTCGATACCAAGACAGCACTGATCACGGAGGGGATGAATGAGCCGGATTCGAATCTGAAAAATCTTCAGGTTGTGGAGTATCCGAAGGGATACGCACTCATGGTAGATGCCGTCGATAAATCAAATAAATACGCGGAAAATCATCGTTTCTACTATATTTATATAGATGATACGTCCTACCTTGTTGATATTTCCGGTACCGCCTCGGACCTGAAGCGATGGGAGACGTATTTTAACCATGTACTTGAATCGTTTCAGATTATTCAGTAACGGCGCGTAACAGGTATCGATCAAATTGTTTATTTCCGTCCTGTCGTTTCGGGACACTTACAGTTCCAGTACGGCCTGTCCGGCTCCGCTGGGGCTTGTCCAGTTCTGCTGGGCTTGTCCAGCTTGGCTGGGCTTTTATTGTCAGACGAAATCGTGCATAGTGATGTGAAAGAGACCCTTTATAAATCCAACGTGAGGAACACAGATGAAGGATGTGGATGTCCCGGTCATTGTCACGGGAAAACAGAAAAAGATCGCCCTTGTGGCCCACGACGCCCGGAAACGGGATCTGCTCGAATGGGCGGAGTTCAACAAGCTCACTCTCTCAAAACATATTCTGTTCGGCACCGGCACCACCGGCACATTGATCAGGGATAAACTGGGCCTGGACGTGACGGTGTTCAAAAGCGGTCCCCTGGGCGGGGATCAACAGATCGGGGCGAAGATCGTCGACGGGGAGATAGATTTCCTCATGTTCTTCTGGGATCCGATGTCCACCCATCCCCACGACCCGGACGTAAAGGCGCTTCTTCGGATCTCGGTGCTGAGCAACATCCCGGTGGCGTGCAATCGCGCGTCGGCGGATTTTATCATCTCGTCACACCTGATGGACGAGAAGTATAAGCGACGGCTTATCGATTTTGAAACGAGACTGCACCGGGATATTCCCGGTCTGTAATCGGGATGTGACAATAGGGATGGAGCCTCTCCCGTTTGAAGATCGACGGGAATACACGGGCCTTTGGATGGTATCCAAAGGCCCGTATTTCGTGCTTCTTTCACCGGAGTGGATGATGTTTCATGTAAGGAGATTACTGAAATTCCACCCGGTACTGTACCGTGTACCTGGTCAGTAGTTCGTTGATCTTCGTGAGGATCTTGTCTGTGGAGACGCCCGGATTCGGCGTTACGGTTATCACCGCGCTCTTCCCGTGCACCACATCTTCTCCCACTTTCACCGAAACCGACGCCGCCATGTCGCCCAGGGCCGAAAGCTCCCGCTCGTAGGCCCTCCGTGCGGCGTCCCATGTGAGGGCGGGCTTGAAGATTTTTCCAATGGGAGTCAGGGGGATCTCGTCCATGATGATGACCTCCTTGGGTACGGCGGCGCGCTCTCCGATATGCTCCCCGGCATAGGCCATGATATCTTCGGGAGTCATGTTCGATCCCGGGACCAACTCCACATACACCACCGGCACCTCACCGGCGTGGGCGTCGGGCCGACCCACGGCGGCGACGGTCTTTATGTCATCAAGACCGTAGAGCGGCTCCTCTATGCTCAAAGGATCGATGTTGTGACCGCCCCGGATGATCATCTCCTTTTTTCGTCCCGTCAGCCAAAAGTAGCCGTCCCCATCCATCCGGCCCAGGTCACCGGTGTTGAACCAGCCGTCTCCCAGCCAGACGCCCCGGTTGTGCAACTCCTCCCGATATCCGAGAAAGACGTTCGGCCCCCGGATGGCGATCACGCCGATCTCCCCGATGTCGGCGTCTCTCACGTAGCCGCCGTCGTCATCGGTGATGACGACCTTCATCTCGGTATAGGGCATTCTCAGGCCGATGGAGCCGACCCGCCGCTCGCCGTCCTTCGGGTTGATGGAGGCGCCTGCGGTGGATTCGGTCAGGCCGTATCCCTCCAGTATTTTCAGACCGGTGTATTCCTCGAACCTGCGAAACAGCTCCACCGACAGGGGGGCCGCCCCGCAGATGGCGTATTTCAGGCACGAAAGGTCCGCATCTTCCTTGGGTGTGTCCAACAGGATCGAGAGGATCGTGGGAACGCTGGAGAAGAACGTGCCCCGGTATGTATTGATAATCTTGAAGAAGTTCGGGAGCACTCCCGGATCCCGGTATCCCTGGGGCGTTAAAAGCAGCACCTGGGCGCCGCCCCAGAAGGGGGCAAGGCCCGTGACGATCGTACCGTTGACATGGAACAGCGGCAAACCGCACATGACGGTATTGGAGGGATCCAGTCCCGCCAGAATCGACATGACGTGGGCGTTTGCCAGTTCGTTGAAATGACTTCTCATGGCGAGCTTCGGGGTGCCGGTGGTGCCGCCGGTATGATACATGGATGCGATGTCTTCGGGCCCGATGGAGCGTGTGAAGGTCAGTGCGTCCCCCGGATATTCCTGGAGCTTTTCATCCAGGCTGAAAATGTTTTTATCCTCCTCGGTGGGACCCATGAGGCGGAGGATGTATTTGAGGGTGGGGATGTCGTCTCTGATTTTTTCCACCTTACCCCATATTTCCGAGCCGGGCACCTCTCCCAGGGCCACGAGCACCTTCGTTCCCGCCGATATGCAGATATCCCGGATTGTCGGGGCGTCGAGGAGGGGATTGATGGGGTTGGCGATGCCGGCGGCCTCCGCGCCCCACAGGACGGAGTGGGTCTGAGGTGCGTTGGGCAAAAGATAGGTAACCACATCGTCAGGCCCCACGCCCAGATCATGGAAACAGTTCGCCGCCTGGTTGACACTCTCCATGAAACGACGATAGGTGACCTGGATTGGGTGTTCGTACTGGTCGCCGGTCATGATGAAGCTGATGGCGACGGCGTCCGGATCGATGGCGCTCCCCGCCACGAGGGCGTCATAGGTATTGCGCACCGAAAATCGATCCTCCAGGGGGGTTTTTTCGATCTGTTCGATATCTGCCATATTTCTCACCAGGATTTCTTCCATCTGTACGACTCCTTTATAGATAACGATGGGATGGAATGACCGGGGTGATACGTCAGAGTCGATTGACCAATCGGTCAGTAATACACTCTATACTATAGATTGACCGGTCAGTCAATAATAAAATCGCGATATGTGTATACTCTCTGTCATATCGGGGAGTGATTATCGTACGCGGTCTGTTTCAGGCGTCGTGTCGGGAAAGGCCGGGGGCGGGCATCAATCGTCGGAGAGCCGGTCCGGATAGAGCTGTTTTCCCGGAATGACGCCCCGTATGCCGCCCAGGGGATTCTCAACGTCGTGAACGTACCGCGGTATCAGGTGAAGGTGGACGTGAAATATCGTCTGGCCGGCGGCGGCCCCCTCGTTTACGCCGATGGTATACCCGTCCGGGGAGAAACGGTCGTCCAGATAGCCTTTCGCCCGGTCGAGCGTTTCAAGCATCGCCGCCCGTTCTTTCCGATTCAATCCAAACCAGCTTGCCACATGCCGGACGGGGATGACGAGGATGTGTCCCTGTGCGACCGGGTGTCGGTCGAGGCAGCTGAAGGCGTGTTTTGTTGTGAAGAGCCGCTCGTCCATCGGCTTTTCGCAGAAGATGCAGCCCGGTTTCCCATTAACGTGTGTCATGGGTTCTCCTCAGCTCAACTCCCGGCCCTTGCCGGAGTCGGAAACGGATACCAGTGCCTGGGGGTAGGGGGAGAGAAAAGCCTGGTTCAGGAGAAATTCGTCCTCGAAGCGGACGGCCCAGGAGTTGATAAGGCGAATTGGGACGCTCAGGGGGATACGCTCGTCCCGGTATTCCTCGATGGTCTGGAGGAAGAGCTCCCGCTCGTTTTCTGTCAGATGACGTGAGACGCCGCCGAAAGCGTGAAGGAGCATGTTGACGGTGCGCCCCGGCCTCGGGAGGGCGGCGAACATCCTCCCCAGTTCACGCCCGTAGGATATGAAGACCTCACCGGGCGGGAGCTTTTCGTGATTGGCGACGATCTTCCCGAGGATTTTCAGACGGGACTGGTTCAGCGCCATGAACTGGTATTTGTACCTGGTGTGGAAATCGACGAGGGCCCGCATGGAGCCTTCCTTTTCGATCCGGCGAAACGCCGCACGACAGAAGAGGTGCGTCAGGAAGTACTCACGGATGGAAAAATTCTTGAGTCGTCCCTCGTCTTCCACCGGGAGGCCGCCGAAACGCTTCAAGACGGCGGCGGCGAAGAATCCGCTCCCGATACCCGCCCCTCCCTTCGGGTCCATTCCCTTGTAGATCTTCACCTGGCCGGGGCCGCAGGAGGGGGAGCGGAACTTGAGGATGAAGCCGTCGACGGCCGTAAGCGAGTCCAGAAACAGTGATGTGAATGACCTCATCGATTCGGTCAGGTCCCGGCCGGTCGCCGGTTGGTAGAGCATCAAACCGCCGTCCGCCTCGACGATGCGGATGGGATCCCTGGGGACACCCAGACCGATCTCCACCTCGGGACACACCGGGATGAAGTCCACGAAGTCCGAAAGACGCGCCACGAATGGGTCGGGAATCATCTGGCCGTTGTAGCGGCAGTGATCGAACTCGATGCACCGACTGACGACCACGATCGGTTTGTGATCCGTATCCATGAAGACACCGTATCACGACTTTTTCCCCCAGGCAAACAAAGAATTTTTCATGTTTCACCGTCCCGTCTTTCACGGTATACTGTTTGTGAGCACATCATTCGGTTTAAGGCGGTCATGACGGTTCATCCCGACAGGATTCATGCCCTCAATGATGCGGCGTTCCGGGCAAAAGGCCCGGTCGTCTACTGGATGAGCAGGGATCAGCGCGCAGACGACAACTGGGCCCTGCTGTTCGCCCAGAATATCGCCCTGGAGCGAAGGGAAGGGGTGTGTGTGCTCTTCGTCCTCGCGGACGCATTTCTGGGAGCGGCCCTGCGGCAGTATCGCTTCATGCTGTCGGGCCTTTCCGAGACAGCCCGGGATCTCGCATCCCGCAATATCCCCTTCTATCTGGTACGGGGGGAGCCGGGCGTTGTCGTGCCGGCGTTCGTCGAAAAGCTGGGGGCTTCTTGTGTCATCACCGATTTCGATCCGCTGAGAATCAAGAGGCGGTGGAAAGAAGAGACGGCCGAAGAGCTCACTGTCTCGTTCCTGGAAGTGGACGCCCACAACATCGTCCCCTGTCGGGCGGCGTCCGTCAAGGGGGAGTACTCGGCGGGGACATATCGCCCCAGGCTCACCCGAAGGCTCGGTGGATTTCTCGTCGACATACCGGCCGTCGTCCCGCATCCCCATTCGGCGCCCCCGGCGCCCGAGGTGCAATGGGACGAGGTCCTGGGATCGCTCACTGTTTCGGACGCGGGAGGCACCGTCGATTGGATACCGCCCGGACCCCAGGCGGCCTTAACCCGGATGCACCGTTTTATCGACGGGGGCCTTTCCCGCTACGATGCCGAGAGAAACGACCCCACGAAACACGCCCAATCGGAGTTGTCCCCCTATCTCCATTTCGGACAGCTCTCCGCCCAGCGGCTCGCCCGGGAGGTCGGGGCTTCGTCCGCGCCCCGGGGGGCGAAGGACGCTTTTCTGGAGGAATTGATCGTGCGCCGGGAGCTGTCGGATAATTTCTGCCTGTGGCATCACGACTATGATTCATCGGCGTGCTTCCCCGATTGGGCGAAGAAAACCCTGAAGGAGCACGGAGACGACCACAGAGAGCACGTCTATACGTACGAGCGGTTTCGAGACGCCGAGACCCACGATCCCCTCTGGAACGCCGCACAGAAGGAGCTGGTCGTGCGGGGGACGATGCCCGGATATCTGAGGATGTACTGGGCGAAGAAGATACTGGAGTGGACCGAGAGCCCCGAGGCGGCGATGGAATATGCCGTTAATCTCAACGACACGTATCAGCTCGACGGCAGGGACCCCAACGGCTATGCGGGCGTCGCCTGGTCCATCGGCGGGGTGCACGATCGCGCCTGGGGGGAGCGGGAGATATTCGGAAAGGTTCGCTATATGAGCCATGCCGGCTGTCGCCGGAAGTTCAACGTGGATGCCTATATAAAAAGTGTGGAGGAACTCTCGGGTTAGTCCGGCCGTATCGTCTCTCCGTCAACAATGATGATATATTATAAACAGTCAGTTGAGGAGGGCGATGGCCAGGTTCAGGGCCGACGCGTACCCCACCCAGAGGAAATAGGGGACGAGGAGGTATGCCGCAGGGGGGGACACCCGCCGAAACAGCACCATCGTCACTGCGATGAATAGCAACAAGGTTGCGATGACCGCGAAACCGGGCCACAGTGCGTGCAGGCCGAAAAACACCGGTGTCCAGAGAAAATTGAGGGCAAGCTGGGCAATAAATGCGCCCGCGGCGTCTTTTACTTCCTTTCCCGTCAGCCCCCCTCTGATGACCAGAAACAGGGAGACCCCCATCAGGAGGTAGAGGGTCGTCCAGACAGGGGCGAACACCCAATCGGGAGGGGTGAACCCCGGTTTCGCCAGGGCGGCGTACCAGCCGGGTATGTTGGGTGCGGTGAAAAACGATCCAAATACCCCCACGAGCTCGCAGAGCACGATGCAGCCGATGAGAAGCAATGTATCTTTTTTCGTCATTGTCGCCTCCATGAATGTATCGGATGACACTGTGGTGTATCCTATCACGCATATCACGACGGGTACGGTGGATGGAAACGTGTTTCCAAGGAAACCGTCTCGGTATGATTGACAATCCCGTTTACCCGTCTTCAGACTATTGTATATCGTGACGGGGATAATTCAACCCCTAAAATTAATAATTTTTCAATGAATTATTAACATGCTTGATAAATCGAGTCAGGAAATGGGCCGGTATCATGGTATTTTCGGGAATATGACCGTCCTTTCAGACGGGGGCACGGTCCGAATATGAAGGGTGAAAAAGACGTTGCGGCCGACACGCAGACCTACCCGTTACGGGCATGAATTGACCTGTTGATGAAAATATGATAAGAAATATTTGATCAGAGCAAATTTCATGGAGAAAACACATGAGATATCGGGCAATAGTAGTCGGTATAGT
>JAFGFE010000003.1 GCA_016931225.1 Candidatus Zymogenaceae bacterium | reverse complement strand
TTTGGCTAATCCATCTTAACAGGAAGACCGTGACTCGTCTTCTATTTACTCGTCACCTGTCAACACTTTTAGTGACTAGGGCAAATATATATTTTTACTGTTCCCCCTTTACTAAAACCCTTTTTATACTGTCCGAGAAAACCCTCGGATATACCTATTGTGACTCACGCAAAAAACAGGTGCTCCACCACGATGCGTATCCCGATGGTGATGAGGACCAGCCCCCCGATCACCTCCACCTTTTTTCCCCACATACCGCCGATCTTCCCCCCCAGCATCATCCCCACCACGGTCAGCGCCGCCGCCACCAGGCCGATGATCACCGCCGGCAGCAGGATCGTCCCCCCCAGCATGCTGATGGAGAGCCCCACGGCCAGGGCGTCGATGCTCGTCGCCACGGATAAGACGATCAGGTCCCACCCCCGGGTGGGGTCGGACGCGGTGCGCTCTGATTTCTCGGGCGAGAGGGCCTCGTAAATCATCTTGCCCCCCACAAACGCCAGAAGGCCGAAGGCGATCCAGTGATCGACGGCGGATATATATTCATACACCGCCGTCCCCGCCATCCAGCCGATCACCGGCATCATCGCCTGGAACAGGCCGAAGTGAAAGGAAAACCGAAACACCTGCCCCCCCGTCACCGGGTTGAGGGCGAGGCTCGTGGCCAGCGACACCGCAAACGCGTCCATTGCCAGGGCCACCGCCACAAAAAAAATACTGATCAGATCCATGTTCCGCCTTTCGACCCCGATGCGCCCATCCCATGTGATACCGCCGATACCACCGCACCCCGAGGTGTATCGATACAAAGAGAGTCGATTTCCACATCCGGCGCCGATGCGGCGCGCCCGCCCCGATCCCGTCACATAAAAAACACATTGTACCATCCCGGGCGATTGATGTCCCGAGAAAACCGGGAGGAAGACGGGCGCGATCCTCTCTCCGCGCACCTCGTACGTGCCCGGCATACACCGTCGTTCGGCCCGTGCCGCGGGTGGGGGGCCACACCGCAATGCGTTGGTTCACCCAAAATCCCGGCGGTTCCCGTCGCATTTCGCCGTTTTTATCCCAAATACTACATCCGTGGAAGAATAATCATACAAATGGAGAATGGATGAAATGTCCGGCGGGGAGTATATTGTAATCATGATTAAGATTGAAACAAGAGGTGAACACAATGAACGCTCAAAAAATACAGACGATGGTTTTAATGGCGGCCTTTTCATTGATACTGGTGCTGCCGGTGTATGCGCATGATCATGGGTCACCCATCAGCGCGGTGAATCTTGATGCGCTCGGGTACTCCGAGGTCCTGGACGACGATGCGATCCGCGACATCGCCCGGATGAGCAATGACGCGGACGACAGGCTCGTTCCCCTGCGGGGTGTGATTCCAACCGAGGATTACTGTCTGCTCGAGTACGACCCGGCGAGCATACTGTTTGATGAGAATATCATATCCGCAGAAAGCATGGAGGCGTATGAAGATTATAGATTTACGTCCGTCATGCACAGCGAAGATGCACAGCGGATGTTCGACCTGGCGGTGGTAAGGGCCGACGGAATGGTCGAGCGATATGCGAAAGATGATTTCGCCGAGGAGTGTATGGAACTGGACGTGGATACGGTGGTGCTGGCGTTCGTGACGTCGGATGTCATATCCATCAGCGATCTGCTGGATGACGGCTCTCCCGATGACGGGTCGCCGAGATCGTTCGGCGTCGATCCAAACAGCGGTTTATCATTAAATAATTCAAACAGCTCAAATAGATCGGCCGGGAACAGTGATGATAACGATCAGAACGACAACAACGATAACGACGACAACAACGATAACGACGACAACAACGACAACAACGACAACGACGACAACAACGATAACGACGACAACAACGATAACAACGACAACAACGATAACGACGACAACAACGATAACAACAACGACAACGATAACGACAACGACAACAATAACGACAACGATAACGACAACAACGACGACAATAACAACAATGACAATAATGACAATAATGACAATAAGGGTCACGGCAATAACGAAGACGGTGTTGACGGCGACAATCCCGGACAGGGAAGCGGCGGCCCCAACAGCGACAAGGACGGTAACGACGGAGACGACGAATCGAAGGGCGGACCGGGAGCCGACAGCGGCAACGACAACGGCAATAACGGCGGCAACAACGGCAACAATGGTAGCGACAACGATAATGGGAATGACAACGATAATGGGAACGACAACAAGGGTCATGGGAACAACAGCGACGGTATTGACGGCGACAATCCGGGACAGGGCAGCGGCGGTCCCAACAGCGACAAGGACGGCAACGACGGCGATGACGAATCGAAGGGCGGACCGGGAGCCGACAGCGGAAACAATAACGGTAACAACGGCAGCAACAGCAGCGGCGGCAACGACAGCGACAACGATAATGGGAACGACAACAAGGGTCACGGCAACAACGAAGACGGTATTGACGGCGACAATCCGGGACAGGGAAACGGCGGCCCCAACAGCGACAAGGACGGCAACGACGGCGATGACGAATCAAAGGGCGGACCGGGAGCAGACAGTGGAAGCAACAACAGCAGCATGGGGAACAGCGGCAATAGCTCGAGATAACCTCGAGACGGCGGATCGGCTTCAATCCCAGGCCGACCGGACATGGGAATGTATATAAAAAGACCCTCCGACGGAGGGTCTTTTTTTTGTTTAATACCTCCACCCGCCGTGAAGACACATCAGATACATTGCCGGGTTTCGGCGATGGACAATCCCGTATCGATGTCGATAAATGAGGGACCTTTTCGTGTGCAGTGCCGCCCCATCGATGTCCATGTTTGGAACGCACAGGGAATGCGGGTACGGATCTGTGTTTCAATCCCTGCCCGAAACAGGAAATGGGATAGAGAATATGGAGAAAATCGTCCGTGAAACATCAGACAAAAAATGATGTATTTTATAAAGAATTCTTGACACGCCGACCATAAAAGACGTAAAAAGGCAGAAACATCCCGCCGTAAGGGGGATATCGTATCCTTCCTTCAGGTGACGCATCCATCAGGTGAATTTCGAAAATGAAGGCGGCGGGACGTTCGGTTCGGGCAGGCGGTGGAGGGGATGTTTTGTTTTCTCACACGTATATGCCGGAGAGGACCGGCCGATGGAGGACCTGGATATGACCGAAAACACTATCACGAATCCCGGCGACCGGACGGATACCGTCGGAGGACAGAGGCTCCCCTTCGGGATCAAGCTCGGCTACGGTGTGGGCGATATCGCCAGTAATTTTTTCATCGTCACCACCGGCATGTACCTGCTCTATTTTCTCACCAACGTCCTGAACGTGGACCCGGCGGTGGCCGGGATGGCCCTCTTTTTCCCGAAGTTGTGGGATGTGGTGTCCGACCCGATGATGGGCGTCATCTCGGATAAGACGAAATCATCCATGGGGAGACGGCGCCCCTATCTGCTCTACGGCGCCGTGCCCTTCGGCCTGACCTTCTTTGCCCTGTTCATGGCGCCCCATTACACATCGGAAATCATGCGGGCGGTGCATGTGTCGATCCTCTTTGTCCTGGGGTGCACCGCCTTTACGGTCATCAATGTGCCCTATTCAAGCATGGTGCCGGAGATGACCGACGACTACAACGAGCGGATGTCGCTTGTGTCGTTTCGGATGATATTCGCGTCCGTCGGGGCGCTCCTGGCCGGGGGGCTGGCGATGCCGCTGGTGGAGATGGGGGGCGGCGGTGAGGCGGGCTATCGCTTCATGGGAATCATTTTCGGCGTTGTCATCGTCGCCACGTGCCTCATCTGCTTTTTCGGCACCAGGAAGGCCGCGTCCATCCCGGCGGTGGAAAAGACGCCGCCCATAAAAGAGCAGATCGTCATCGCGTTTAAGAACTTCCCCTTTTTGATGCTGATATCGAGCTATTTCTTCCAGGCCCTGGCCATCGGCATCCTCATGGCGGGATTCATCTATTACGTCATCTACGCCATGGCCCTTCCCGAAACCGCCATGACCACGGCGTTCCCGGTGTTCCTGGTCACGGCCATCATCTTCATCCCGGTCTGGGTGCAGGTGGGAAAACGCCTCGGCAAGATCAAGGCGTATGTGGTCGGCCTGGTGATATTCATCGTCAGCATGGCCTCGCTCTTTTTCACCGACGCATCCCAGTTGAAGCTCTTCTACGCCCAGATCTTCGTCGCGGGCATCGGCTTTTCGAGCTTCCAGCTCTTTCCGTTCTCGATGCTGCCGGACACAGTCGAGTACGACGAGATGCAGTCGGGCCTGCGCCGGGAGGGGGTGTTCTCTGGGATGTGGTCTGCGGGCCAGAAGATCGCCTACTCCGTCAGCCCGGCCATCGTGGGCTTCGCCCTGAAGCTCTCCGGCTTCACTCTGGAGGGCGCGCAGCCCGACAGCGTGGAGACCGGCATCAGGATCATGTTCTGCCTGGTGCCGGCCCTGGTGGTGCTCATCAGCTTCATCCCGTTTTCGAAGTATGAGCTGACCGCCGAGCGGTTCGAGGAGATCAAGCGGAAAATCGAGAGCGCGCGTTAGGAGGCGACGGGGGGTGGGAGAGCGCACCCGGTCTGAGGCGTACATAGTTGAAGAAGCACATCGCCGGAGATGCGGCGTCACCTCCCCTCGGGGGAAGGGCCGCTCTCTCCGGCGGATTTGTTTTTGTACGGATGTCTCCGGTGATCAGTCCGCAATAGAGAAGCTCGATACGATCAACTCCATGATGGAGACGACCGCCGGATCGGAGCTGTATGTGCACACGGTGTGCTTCCCCGCCTCCAGGCAGGTGCCGTATTCGGTCTGAAACTGCCTCGGGTTGATCCTGATCCAGTCGTTGGAGTTTTCATTCCCGATTTTTCCCAGCTCGATGGAGGGGACATCGGCCGCCGCCCCCCCGGCGGTCTCGTATACGAAATCAGAGATGATCTCCCAATCCGGCGGATACCGAAAGGTGAGGGATGAGTCACTGCTTGTGTAAGTCCGCCATGATGCGGGGATGTCCCCCGCGCCGGGGGATGAATCAAGAATGGTGAACGTGGAAAGGAGGGTCTCGATGGTGTCCGGCGCGTTGGGCTCGACGGTGACGTCATAGGAGTAAACCAAGAGCCCCGAGGGGCCGATATCCGGGAGGGAGACCAGGATCAGGCGGCGGTTCGGATCTTCTATCATGTCTCCGGGAAGCATCGCCTCCTCCCGGTTGATGCTCAGGATCACCTCCTCACCCCCGGCCAGGGAGACACTACGGCTCTCAACCTCGATGTATTGCTCGAACCCGCCCAGGAAGTTGGTGTATATTGCGAGGCCGTTTCCCCGGATCAAAAAGCCCGCGGCCGGCTCGCCGGTGCGGCTCTCCGCAAGGGTCCACGACCCCGGACAGGCGAAACTGAATCCCGCCTCGGGGGAGGAGTAGTGTGTCCATCCTTCGGGGAGGGGGGAGGGTTCCCCGGCTGCGGCCACCCATCCCCATGCCGTGAAAAAAAGCAGTATCGTAAGTGTTAAAAGATAATTCCCGCCGATTCGTCTCGATTGCATAATCGCCACCCTTTACAATTAGAATAAAGATGTATATAACCCGTCACGTCGGGACGGGATACCCTCTCACTCCTCTTCACCCGGGGCGGGGGATATGCATCACCTCTCCCCCTCCATACCGAAGGGAGGGGGCTGTGTGCGGGCCGGCGGCCCGTGCGGCCGGCCGGGGGGCTACTCGATCCGGGAGCCGGTAATGGTAAAAGAGCTCTCTGTGGAGTTCCCGAAGCACCACCAGCCGGTGAAGCTCTGGGCGTTCGCCGAGAGGGTCAGCACGAACTTGCCGGCGCTCCCCGGAGGATCATAATCCGGGGCTTCCGACCACCACCCGTCGATGGTTTTGCCGTCGGCGGAGAGGGTGCCGGTCACCCGGCCGGCGCTTTCCTCGTAGGTCCCGGAGACTGAGTTTCCGCTGACGGTGAGGTTCAGCCTGCCCCACCAGTCGGTGTTCCAGCCCCCGCCAAAGGTCGTCGCCACAGGGCCGCTGTTTCCACCGGGGGATGTCGGCGAGGGTGTTGTGGTTCCGCCGGGGGTCGACGGCACTGACGGAGTGGTTCCTCCGGGGGGTGTCGGGGTGGGTGTGGAGGCGATGCTTTCAACGGTCATCTCCAGCACCACGTACGCGCTCCGACCCCCGTATGCGTACAGGGTATAGGCGCCGGGCTGCAGGATCAGCTTCGACAGCGGCTGGTAATAGACATCCGGGGGACGGTTGCTGTATATGGTCTCGCTGTGGATGTCCTGACCGTTCGACTCGATCTCGAATCCCATGAGGTCCGACGGCGCCCCGGTGACGCAGTTGTATCCGGAGTCGATGGAGGACACCTTGAAATCCTTCGCCGTCAGCCCCTCTCCTATGGTGAAGACAAGGGGGGCGGGCATACAGCTTCCGTCGATGCCCGCGCTGACGGTAAACGATCCCGGCTGATCGATGGAGACCGTGGTGACCGCCCGGGCGGGCGACGCGATGACAAGGGTGACGCCCAGGGCGACAAGGGAGGCGAACACGCCGCACTTGTGAGTGATTCGCTTCATACGTATACCCCCTTTAAAGGGATCGGTGGATACCGTATCCATTCACTATATATATTAGTGTACAGAATACCCGCCACGTTTTCAACACCCGATTTTTTCTGTGAAAAGATCCGATCGGCACGGACGGCACGGCGCCGAACGACTCAAATCAAAGGATGTGAAAAGTAGAGGTCGGGATACGCAATGGTGTGCGTCTTTGATTGACAATCGGGACGAGAAATGTATAAAATGTGTAAATTTTTTAATCAGGAGAGTGTCTATGAAACGGATTGTAACCGCCGCTGTGGTGTTGCTGTTGGTGTCGGGGTTCACTATTCCGTTCGCATCCGCAGAGGAGTTGAAGGTTGTCACCCTGAACATCTGGTCCGGCCTGGATTACGAGGGGGTATTCAAATTCGGTGAATACGAAAGCGACGACGTGCGGAGCGTGCGATACGACAAACAGCTCGATCAGCTTCGGGATCTGGCCCCGGATATCCTGACCACGAACGAAAACACGAAGCTTCCGAGAAACGCCAAGTTCATCGCAAAGGGACTGGGGATGGAGTATGTGCATCATGTGGCGATGGGCGGGATACGTATCGGCAATTTCGGGATACCGGTCAATTACCGGGAAGGGGACGTCATCTTTGCCCGGGAGGGGCTGAGTCTGAAAGACGGCGGCAAGGGGAAGCTGTCCGGAGGCGGTATCACCGGCAATTGTGTCACCGTACACACGAAAGAATCCCGCCAGGTGATATGCGGCATCGTGGAAGTCGGGGGACGGGATGTCTATATCTTCAACGCCCATATCCACGCCAGTGCCGCCAACCAGCCCTGGGTCTATGAGAAGCTCGAGGAGATGTACCAAACGGGCCTTATGACCGAAGAGGAGTACCTCTTTGAGGTCGAGGAAATCAAGATCGAGGCCGAGCGTCGGGCCGAAGAGGTGCGGGGGATTCTCGCGTTCATCGATGAGATTGTGCCCGAGGGGGCGCCGATCATCCTGATGGGCGATTTCAACGCCGAGGTGGTCTCTCCTGAGATCCAGCAGATCATCGATGCCGGGTTCATAGACACCTACAGCCTGGTGAACCCGGACGATTCGGGCTATACGTGGGATCCGGAGAGGAATCTGAACATCATCGATTACTATGTCCCGATAAAGGATACCATGAGCGTGGGCGATCAGATCGACTATTTCGCCCAATACCGGATAGACCTGATATTCGTCGGGGGAAGCCTGACCGCGGAAAATGTGCTGGAAAGCCGGATCGTGTTGGATGAGCCGGTCGACGGTCAGCACCCGTCCGATCACTTCGGCGTGATGACGATCCTGGATATTCAGTAGTGACTCATCCGCACGCAACTGGTGTATCGAGAGCCTTCGCGGGTGTATGCCGCCGGTGCCGTGTCGTTTTCGATTGAACGACAGACGGATACACCCCGGGGCTTCTTTCCAGAAAGCCCCCTGAGAGGGGAGTCGGATACATTCGGCGGCGCGTCTTTTTTCGCTGATGCGATCCTCACCGTATAAAACCCTGTGATTGTCGGGTGTGCTCAGCGGTGGATCAACAACACACGCCGATGAATGTCTCGGTTTCACGACGCACGGATTGCCCGGACGCGACGTGTCATTTTAATATCTCGTATCGCCTGCGTATGGTATATAATCGGGGAACACGAAAATACCCCGTACCCGCTGGAACTCCCTGCTCAATAGATGTCTCGATTTTGACATATCGCCCGTGATTGCTGATTTCTGTTTGTTTTTTCCCCGTGTCAATGTTAGGATGTAGAAACATTTGTGTGACTTCGGGCGGGGGTCCACGGCCCGTGTCCTGTTTTTTTCTTGTTATATCTCTAAAACCAACGGTAATATTTAATATGAGAAATGTCATCGTGCTTGGTGTGGCGCAGACGAAATTCACCGGTCCCCAACAAAAAACCGGCGTGGAGCTGTTTGCCGAGGCGTCGTCCGAGGCCATCGCCGCGTCCCGCATTACACCTGCGGATATACAGGCGCTCTTTCTGGGCAACGCCCTGGGAGATTTCTGCGAAGGCCAGGGGATGATTCAGGCGTTCATCGCCCAAAACATCGGATGCCCTGGGATTCCCGCAAATAAGTACGACGGCGCCTGTGCGTCGGCGTCCATGGCCGTGCGGGACGCCTTTATGTGGGTGGCGTCGGGCCAGTATGATTTTGTCCTGGCCGGCGGTGTGGAGCGCGCAGCCACAATGGGAACGCCGCTTGCCACCAGGACCTTCGCCATGTTCAGCGACAGCCGTTACGAATTCCCGTCGGGCGTCACCTTCCCCGGTGTATTCGCAATGCTGGCGCATCTTTATGCGAAGCGATACGATGTGCCGCTGAAACTGCTCAAGGAACAAATGGCGACGGTATCCGTCCAGTCATACCGCCACGGGATGCACAACCCGAAGGCCCAGATGCAAAAGGAGGTTACCGTGGAGGACGTACTCTCCTCGTTCACGGTAGCCACGCCGCTTCAGCTGCATGACTGCTGCCCTTTTTCCGACGGCGCGGCGGCGATAGTGCTGGCTTCTGAGAAGGCAGCCGAAAAACTCACCGACAAGCCGGTTTACGTCATCGGTGCGGGTCAGGCCTCCGCCGGCCCCCTGGCCGGCCAGAAGGATACCCTGCCGCGCATCTATTCCCGGGAGCTCTCCTCAAAGCGGGCATACGAGATGGCGGGTATCGGTCCGGAGGACGTTGACGTCTGCGAGCTGCACGATTGTTTTTCCATCGCAAGTCTCATCGCCTCCGAAAGCCTCGGATTTTTCGATTACGGCACCTCCGGGGACGCATGGATGAAGGGCGAGGCGGATATCGGCGGGAAGATCGCCATCAATCCGTCGGGCGGGCTCAAGTCCAAGGGCCACCCCATCGGCGCCACGGGCGCCGCCCAGGTGTACGAAATCGTTCGGCAGCTCCGGGAAGAGGTGGAATCCGAGCGGCAGGTGCCGGGGGCTAAGATCGGCATGACCGACACCCTGGGGGGAGACGGGGGGACGCTTGTGAACATGATTTTCAAGAGGGGCTGGTAACATGGAATATACGCTGACATTCGACGAATATAACAGAGCACTCAAAAAAAACCGGCTTTTGGGATTGACATGCACAAAGTGCAGTGCGGTCATCACGCCGCCGGTGATGATCTGCCCGGCCTGCGGTGCCGGCGACCTTGAAGTAAAGGAGCTGAGTGGTCGGGGCGTCATTCAGACATTTACCGTCAACTTCGTGGCTCCCCTCGGCAGAGAGAGCGAGGCCCCCTATACCGTCGTGATGGTGGAGTTGGATGAAGGGCCGTGGATCATGGGGAACCTGGTGGACGTGGACCCCGCCGTCGTAAACATGGATATTATTGGGAAAAGGGTGAGGATGGGGGAGACCATCGGCGCCCGCGTGTTTCCCGGGGACGCCTATTCGGCGGGTGACGCCTGCCGGCCCCTGTTTCAATTCGAAAAGTGAGATTCGAACAAGATTGATACAAGTCGACGATAGAATATTTTCCGCGATATTGAAACATATCCTACCGCCATATGGGGTTACTGCTCCCTGTGGTCGTCGATCGGGCGATTGTTGTTTTGCAGGATCGATTTCGCATGTGATGTGATCGTTTCACGGTGCGTCATTGCGTTCGCGATACATATAATATATATATCAAGTGGATGCGAGATGTCCTCTTGTTTTCGAGCGGAGATGACCGTTACCCTCTCTTTTCTCATTTCCGGTTGGCGTGGTTCACATGTTACCGTTTAGAGAAATAGTACTCCTGGTGGAGGACGATGTTGAATTCGCCCGGCTCATCCGTACGATGATACATGAACGGCGGGGTGAGCAGATAGAGGTGATTCACGTGCGGAATATCGCCGAAGCCCTGGATATTGTTTCTTCGATCATACCCGATATCATCCTCACCGATATCATCCCGGATACTGGTTCGGATGCACATACCATTGAAATCCTTCAAAACAGTGCACCCGGCGCGCCCGTTATCGTTCTCTCATCCTGGGAGTACGAGAACGTAGCGATACAGGCGCTCAAACAGGGCGCTCAGGATTACCTGTTCAAGAAAGACATCACGCCGGACATCCTCATCAGGTCCATTGCCTATGCCCTGGAGCGGACGCGCATGCAGGAGGGATTAATGCTCTCCGAAGAGCGGCTCCGCGCCCAGTATGCAGGAATTCCCGTACCCACCTTCACATTTCGGATCGACCCGGAAGATTTCACCCTGATTAATTTCAATCACGCCGCGGATAAAATTATTGGAGAAACAGACGGCGCCGATATCGGGACGAGCGCCCTGTTGTTATTCAAGGAAAAAAACGAGATCATCCACCTGATGCATCAATGCGCCCGGGATCGGGAGAATAAAAAGAGCGAGCTTGAGTATACGGACAAAAATACGGGAAAGACACGGTTCTTCTCGGTCAGTTGCTCGTTTTTGCCCAGGAATCTGGTGATGGTCTGTATCGAGGATATTACCGAAAAGCGGATTGCCCAGGAACTCCTCCAGCGCGCCCATGACGAGCTGGAAGCAGAGGTGGTACGGCGGACCAAGGAGCTGAAACGTCAAGACAGACTTCTGAAAAAAGAGACCAAGGAACGGGACCGGATCGAGCGGGAGCTGGCCGCAACCACGGGCGAGCTTCGAGTGATACTCGACAATGTTTCGGAGAGCATCGTTTATTTCGATACCGATTTGCGGATACAGTGGGCGAACAGGGCGGCCGCGGAGCTGACCGGTGTTCCCGAAGGGAAGATGATCGGGAAAGAGTGTCACAAGCTGTTCAAGGAGCGCAAGGCCGTCCGGGACGCCTGTCCGGTCACAGCCGCCCTTTCCGGCAAAAAGGAGTGTGTCGGGGAAATCGAATCGAGTGACGGGCGGAAGTGGCGCGTCAAGGCCGTCCCGGTCATCGACGATGCGGGAAAGGTCGACGGCGTCATCGAGATCAGGAGCGATATCACCGCCGACAGGCATAAGGAATAGGTGTGTGAAGAGGCGACGAAACAGTTTCGCCTACCGGCGGGGGATGCTTCACGCAAGGAAATTCCTGTCATGATGTGTCCGATACATCGTTCATCGGATAAATCGAAAAATGACGAAGCCTGTTCTCCGGGTTGAATGGTGAAAGCAAAATCTTATTGTAATGAAACCGGGGAGCCGATCGATTATCGGCTCCCCGGTTTGCGTAAAAGATGGTATATTCCGACTGTCCGTGTTCCCGTACGGAAGGGAGCCGTTACAGGATGGTGCCCTTTCGATAGCTCCCCAGCACCTTCAGAAAATCGGTGTTTTTCTCAAGCAGGGTGATGACCGATTTGTTTTTTTTGTCCGTCACGTCCAGCTCGATATCCACATAAAAGAGATATCTCCAGGGCTTGTGGGGAATGGCCCGGGATTCCAGCTTGACCATGTTGATTCCTTGGTCTGCGAATACCCGGAGCGACTGGAAGAGGGCGCCCGGCTTGTCCGCCACCGCGAAAATCAGCGAGGATTTGTCCCGTTCGCCCTCCCACTTCTCCGTGTCGGAAATGACCACAAAACGGGTGAAATTCTGCGGGCTGGTTTCGATCCCCTCCTTGAGGATGACGAGGTTGGAAATGTCCGCAGCCTCACTGCTGCCGATGACCGCTTCCTTTGGATTATTATTGTTTTTGACCCGCTCGATGCCCCTGAGTACGTCCTTGGCGGCCACCAGCTCCCAGTCCGGGTGGTCGTCCAAAAATTCCTTGCATCGCTCGAAGACCTGGGGATGGGAGTAGACCCGCCGTATGTCTTCCGTCTTTGCTCCCGGCAGGCCGATGAGACTGTGGATTATCCTGAGTGTCAGCTCCCCTACGATGGAGAGATCGTATTCCAAAAGCAGATCGTAGTTTTCATGAATGCTGCCGGTCAGGGAGTTTTCCAGGGGGATCACCCCCATTGAGGCGTCTTTTCTTTTCACCGCCTCGAATACCTCCCGAAACGTCTCGATGCCCCGAAACGACCCCTCGCCGAAGAAATGAGAGCAGGCCTTATAGCTCGCCGTGCCTGGGTCGCCGCGATAGACGATCTCGGCTGTCTCCCCCGGTTTCTTCCTCAATGCGGCAAGAGACCGGGTTTTTTCCAGGTAATCCAGATCCACCTGTTTTCCCACCACCGGCGCGATGACCGCGAGGTCCCGCATGAGCTGTTCGAACTGCTGGGGGTAGAGGCTCTGGGGGCCGTCGGAGAGGGCCTCCTCCGGATTTGTGTGTACCTCGACAATCAGGCCGTCGGCCCCGGTGGCGATGGCGGCCCGGGCCATGGGGCTGACCTTTTCCCGGAGGCCGGTGGCGTGGCTCGGATCGACGATGACCGGCAGGTGGGTGAGCTTTTTGGTAACCGGGATCGCCGACAGGTCCAGGGTGTTTCTGGTATAGGTCTCGTAGGTGCGGATGCCCCGCTCGCACAGGATCACGTTGTCGTTTCCCTCACTCAGGATGTATTCGGCGGCCATGAGCCATTCCTCGATGGTGGCCGAGAGCCCCCGCTTGAGGAGCACGGGCTTGCCGATGCGGCCGACGGATTTCAAAAGCTCGAAGTTCTGCATGTTCCGGGCGCCCACCTGGACCATGTCGACGTACTTCATCATCAGGTCGGCCTGGCCGGGGGATGTCATCTCGGATACGACCCCCATGCCGGTCTCCTCCCGCACCTCGGCCAGTATCTTCAACCCCTCGGCCTCAAGACCCTGGAAGGAGTAGGGAGAGGTCCGCGGCTTGAAGGCGCCGCCGCGAAAGAGCACGGCGCCGTGTCGCTTCACCGCTCGGGCGATTTCCAGGGTGCGCTCCCTGCTCTCGACGGCGCAGGGACCGGCGATGACCACAAGGCGGTCTCCGCCGATGGCGACGTCTCCTACATGGATGACCGACGGCTCCGGATGCAACTCCGTCGAGACCAGCTTGTAGGGCTTGGATATGGGAATCACCTTGGAGACGCCGGGAAGCGTCTCGAAGTATCTGATGTCCCGCTTGATTTGCCCCACCAGTCCCAGAATCGTCTCCTCCACACCGACGATCTCACGGATTATGCAGTCTTCGGTCTTCAGGGTATCAATCAACTGTTTTTTCTGCTTCTTCGTGATGTCTTTTGACAGTATCAGTATCACGTTGTTTCCTCCTGGATTTCTGGTCCCGGTCTTCCCGGCGTCCCCCTTCGTCACCGGGGGGGAGAGTTTTTGGTATTTTTCACGCCGCCGAATAAGAAGCCCGCTCACGACGGGAGTGACTTTTTCGAAGTATCGAATGACTATACTGCGATGAGGGGGAGAGGTCAATCCCAAAAATTTATGATGCGACATCTACAGAGATGATGAAAAGTCCTGCACGTTTGTTTTTCCCTTGACATCCCGCGCACGCACGTGAGAATGCTATGAGAGGAGGAGGCACACCATTTTGATCGGAGCACAGATACGGAGCGTCAGCGGAAAGGATATGAAACGCCATGAGTGAAAAAGCGATCCAGGATTTTTATCCCGACGATATCGCCGTCTGTTACGGCTGTGGGCGGCACAATCCGACGGGGCTTGCCATAAAGACCTACTGGGACGGCGCAGAGGGGGTCTGTCGTTACAGGCCGAGTGACGATCACCTCGCCTATCCGGGTCTGGTATACGGGGGGCTCATCGCCTGCCTGGTCGATTGTCACTCTATCGGCACCGCCGCAGCCGCGGCCCACGACGCTGAGGGGAAGACCCTGGGGGTGGATCCCGTGATCCTGTTCTTTACCGCCAGGCTCGAGGTGGACTACATCGCACCCACGCCGGTCGGGGCGGAGCTTTTACTTACAGCCCGCATCGAAGAGACGACTCCCAGAAAGAGCGTCGTGTCATGCACCGTTCACGCGGATGATGTGCTGTCTGCGAAGGGGCGGGTCGTGGCGGTGAAAATGAGGGAGTGATACCGCCCCGCCTGCGTGTGTCGTATCGATGTGTCCAAAAG
The DNA here is from genome assembly GCA_016931225.1 of Candidatus Zymogenaceae bacterium. NCBI lineage: Bacteria > Deltaproteobacteria > Candidatus Zymogeniales > Candidatus Zymogenaceae > Candidatus Zymogenaceae bacterium. The sequence continues at coordinate 83,330 of JAFGFE010000003.1, read as the reverse complement.
CCCTGTTATGTGAGGGATTCAAAAATCTCCGAGACCTGCTGGGCCGTTATCGTAATGCCCCATTCGGTGAATTTGTCCACCACATGCCGGTGGTTCTTTTCATAGTATGTGGTGGTGGCGTCGGAGATCAGGTTGGTAAAATACCCGAGATCGATGCCGACCCGAACCGTCGTCTCCACACACTCATCGGCCACGAACCCGGCGACATACAAAACCCGTATTCCCATGTTTGAAAGGGTCTGATGAAGTCCCGTACCGATGAACGCGGAGCTGGCGGTCTTTGTGATGACCATCTCCCCCGGCTTGGGGGCGCACTCGTCAAGGAACCGCGCCCCGTCGCTTCCCGGCACGACACGCCAATCCAAGAGTTTATGCCCCAGGCCGGCGTCCCGGGCGTCGATTGCGCGGGTTTCGATCTTGACGTGGATGGGGAGAATGTTGTTTTTTCTGGCGGCGGATAAAACCCGGGCGCAGTTGGCCAGGGCCGCGTCGAAACGCTCCCGGTAGTCGGCCAGGGCGGCCGTCACCTGGTCTTCGGGGAGGCCCTTGGCCACGGCCTTTTTCGCCAGATAATCCGGGGTCGCCAGACCCTGGATGTCGACAAGGAGAAGCGCCGTGTTTTTCTTCGTCGGCGCCGGGAGATGCTCAAGTCCATCCGGAGAGAGCTCGTAGGACGCGGCCACCACGTCCACCATGGTCAATTCCGCCATTGGTGTACTCCTGTATTAGGAAAATGAATCGGTGTCAACCGCCCGCTCTGGGCGGATTTCGATGACGACGTGTCAATCATACCCTTACAAGTCGCTTGCGGTCAATACAATTGACACCGCCCGAGGAATAGGTGGGAAGCGGGTATAGGTGACATATCGTGTTCATATGTTTTGTCGAATTGATCGGATTTAGAAAAATTTCATTGTTTAAATAAAACAGTGTCCAATCCGTGTGAAGTATGGTATACGTTACCAAAGTATATAATGAAATGAATATGTGTTTTGGGAGGTAATTACATGATATCGAGACGATATTGTATCCTGGCAGTTGTATCCGTCATCGCCGTCCTGTGGATGGTGCCGGCATACGGTCAGGACTACCTGTTGATGAACAACACCGATTTTACCGACACGCCCCGGCTTCTGCCCTATCATGACGGCAGCATGGGGAATGATGCTATAGGTGACAATCCCGCCCTCATCGACGTGGACGGGGGCCCGATCTTCCTGTTCGATACCTGGTACATGGGCAGCACCACCCGGGCGGCCGTCGACTCCTATTTCTACCAAAGCAATAGGTTTCTCCCACCTCCCGACTGGTACTCCGTCTCGGACGGGCGGGAGATTTGGCGCACCAATTCCATGGGGACGAGCATCGGTGCGGCGCTGAAGACCGGGGACCGCGCAAGCGCGCTGTTTCTGCTGGAATATCGCTACGGCGATGTCAAAATGGATGGAAATTCGACACTTTCCACCTATGACCCCTCGTTCCCCGGCTGGCCGAATCCGGCCTCATCGGTCACGTCATCCATACTGAGGGACGTGGATGCTCATGATCTGGCTCTCTCGGCGCTGTACGACGTGAATTTCAGTGATACCCTCTCGGTGGGAATGGGATTTCGGTACGAATACGGGATCGAGAAGACCAACTACTCACGGACCGACGTCGGGTATGATTGGTGGCCGGGATTTCCAATACTGGAATGGGAAGACGTGTGGATCGATAAGACCTTCAAGACAGAGCGCCATCGATTCGCCCCGGTGCTGGGGATCTCTCTCTCCCCTCTGGATCGGCTGCGGTTCGATGTCACGATCGAGAGCGGCATGACCGTCGGGGAAGTGAAGGAAAAGGCGGTCATGGCCGAAGTCACGTACGATGTAATAGGTATAGTCGGTTCGTCGTATTATGATCACAACATGGATTCCAACGACCTCTTCGGCTGGGACATCATGCTGTCCCTCGATGGGTCATATGAGATAAACGATACTCTGACCATCCCCTTTTTCGTCGAGTTTTCCCGGGAGGCGATATCCTGGGGGATGGATGGACATCCCCGGGGATTCCTTTACCTGACGAAGACTCAGATGTTATCCCTGGAGGGAGTACCCACAACCTTCAGGGACGATTACGGCGAGTGGCGGCTGCTCTTGGGCGGGGGCGTGGAGTTCCCCCTGGGAGGGTTCGATGCCGAGGCGATTTTCTCCTACGAGCACATGAAGTATCGTCACGCAAGCTATATGAGCAACGATGATATCTTTGGCTACGGCTGGGGCGTCCCGGTGGAGGTTCTCTACGACGACCTGTTGAGGGAAACAAGGGACATCTTCTCGGTGGAATTCATCCTGGACCGCACGTTTTCTGATATTCTCACCGCCTCCCTCGGGGTGCGGTACGACGTGGGCCTGGGGAGGATGGAGCTGGATCGATTCTGCATCCCGGGGCAGGATTTTGATCCCACTATAGCGCCGGTCCCCGAGCTGACGTTTGACTACTCCGACAGGGATGTATACCAGAACCTGTCGTTCCTCCTCGATCTTTCGATCACGCCCCTGGACCGGCTGACGATCGATCTTGCGGGGATGATGGTGGTGCCCCTGGACGGGCTGGAATACAATCTCGATGGGAGCGCCACCGGCGGTTACTTCGGCAACTTTTGGTGGACACCCTTTCGTCTGACCTTTGAGGGCCCCAGCTCCGTGGGCACGGACGTCTCCACCTGGGAGTACGGCGGGAGGATCGAGCTCAGGTATAAGTTTTAAAATATAACCGCAAAGCATATCAAATCGGACCGGGATTCGAGAATGTTCTCGAATCCCGGTTTTTTTATAGAATGAAAATGTGCAATAGAATAAAGATGCGCTTGTCTTTTTTATATGTGATAATTGCATATATTCCGTGAGATAGTCCTCAATCGAACACGAAAGGAGGCATCCCGTGAACTTTACCGAAAGACGCACCCTGGGGAGGACCGGCCTTCAGGTGAGCAGGCTCGGCCTGGCCGGGGGGTACGGCATCTCCGGAAAAGGGGTGGAAAAGGCCTATAAAGAATATGGAATCAACTACTTCTACTGGAGCACGCCCCGAAGGTCGGGGATGGGAGAGGGTCTTCGAACTCTGGCGAAAAAACACCGGGATGACATCATCATTGTCCTGCAGAGTTATGACCACTTCGGCCTGATGACGGGGCGCTCGGTGGAGAAGGGGCTCATGAATCTGGGCGTCGATTTCGCCGACGTGCTCCTTCTGGGATGGCATAATCGATATCCAATGGAGCGACTTGTCGATTCAGCCTTGAGGGAGAAAGACGCGGGCCGCGTCCGGTTCATCGCCATGTCCGGCCACAACCGAAAACTCTTCGGACGGATCGCACGGATGAGTGACTCTCCCATCGACATCTTCATGACGCGCTACAACGCCGCCCATCGGGGTGCGGAGGAGGAGATATTCCCGTATCTTCCCAAAAGCAACCGCCCCGGCGTCACCATCTACACGGCCACCCGCCACGGCAGTCTCCTCAAGCCGAAGAAGATGCCGCCCGGGGATGCGCCGATGTCGGCGGCGGACTGCTACCGCTTCGTGCTCTCGCATCCGGATGTGGACCTCTGCATGACGGGGCCCGGGAGCATGGCCCAGCTGGACGAGGGCGCCCGGGCGCTGAAGCTGGGGCCGCTGTCGGATGACGAAATGGCGCGGATTCGCCGTATTGGGGATTATGTTCACGGGTAGGGGAGTGGTTTTTTGAAAGGGGGGTGTGGGTAGAATGCGGGGATTAAAAGGCATCACCCCCCGGAGATAATCATCTGTGCCGTCCTTCGTCCCAGCTCCCGGCACTGTTCCAGTACGTCCGGTTGTTTTTTGATTCCACCCGCCTCGAACACGCCGTAGGCCCGGACGTCTCCCGCGATCTCGTATCCCAGGGCCGAAAGCGGCCGGGTCATGGCCTCGATGGTAAAGCCCATGTCCGATGAGTCTGTCTGCTCGCAGACCGCGGCCGCCGCCGCGACGCGGCCCCGGCCCGCAAGACGGCTCGAGTACGCCCTGGGGTGATCGTCGGTGAAGTCGTAAAAGCAGTAGAGCCGATCGATGAAGGTCTTCATCAGGGCGGTGATGTTGTAGTTGTGGGTGGGGGAGGCCAGCGCCAGGCCCCGGGCGTCGATCAGGGAGGGGTAGAGTCGGGTCATGTCGTCGTCCAGGCCGACGCACGTCTTCGCCCTTCGACACCCCTCACAGCCGATGCACGAGGAAAACTCGAGATCGGAAAGGAGTATCAGCTCCGTCTCAACGCCCGCCTCCCGTGCGCCCTCAAGCATCGCCTCCAGCATGACGCCGCTGTTGGATCCCGTTCGGGGGCTTCCGCAGACGCCTATGATTTTTCGTTTCGGTGATGTCATTATAACCTCCCTGATGCTCCCCTTCATTCCTATGCGAAAACAAAGCTGAGGTCAATGTTTTTTTGCCTTGCACACCACAGGGTTCCGGTGCGTGGGCGTGAAAAAGATTGACAGCGGTTGAGAAGTGTCTATATACTAATACATAGTACATCTCCCGATCCATGTTCAGCATGACACCGGGGGGATGCGGTGGCGCGGCGCGCTGGTAGCGTCGGCGTCTTTTTTTCTTTGTTTTTGAGAGGTCAGTGAGCAATGAAAAAATCGATGATAGTATTAGTTGGGATTGTATGTGCGATGGTCTTATCCATGACCGTCGCGGCGCAGGACGTCGTGACTCCCGAGGAGGTGGTTTTGAAGGTGAGGGAGGCGGCGGCGTATCTGGAGGAGACCGGCGAAGAGGGGCTTGCCGAGTTTAAGGACCCGGAGGGTCCCTGGGCGTGGGAAAACACCTACGTCTTTGTGTATGACTGCGCCGAGGGCGTGAACGTCGCCAATATTTTCCCGGATGTGGTCGGAAAGTCGATCGAGGATATCCTCGACGATGAGGGATGGCCCGTGGGGGTGGAGCTGTGCAAGGCTGGAGACGAATACCCCGAGGGACGTTGGATTGAATATATGTGGCGTGAGGCGGGCACCGGCATCTCCAAGAAGAAGATTTCCTATATATATAAAAAGCCGGGAACGAAGTACACACTGGGCGCCGGTATGTACAATCCGGAAGGGGTGACGATCGAAGAATTGAATGGGAAGCTGGGCGAATAGGGTAAAAGATCACCCGATACCCGGCGTGTTTTATGCCGGAACAAACCGACGTACATGGCCCGTCACAACGGTGACGGGCCGTTTTTTTGTGCAGGAACCGGAACCGGGGCAGACGCCGTTGTGTTTTCCAAAAAGACCGGCAACTTGGCCCGATTAAAGGCGGGGAGTGACCTCCAAAATACTCAAAAAACATCTCAATCTTCCTTCACCTCCGATTTTTCCCTTCCCCTCACCGCACCGTTTTTGTCTCTTTTCCCTCGTGGAAATCGGAAGGACAACTCGTATTTTTTTCTTGACATTAGTTCGTATACGAACTAATGTATCGCCATCAGGGAACGAGGGAACGGAGAATGGGAGGGCGGGTTTTTTATACGTCGTCATTGGTATGGAAAGAGAGGATACGGGGTATGAAGACACGGGGCGTTATCGACCTGATTGCCAGGATACGGGACCAGGCGCACACCATTATCGCCGATGAGCTGAGGTCTCGAGGCATCGACGATGTCCTTCCGGCCCACGGGCGGGCGCTGGCGGCCCTGTATGAGGCGGACGGGCCTGTGCCCATCAAGGCCGTAACCGAGTCCGCGGGACGGGTCAAATCCACCATCACCGTCATGATCAGGACCCTGGAGAAGAACGGGTATGTGACCCGGATGTCCTGTCCCGACGATAAACGATCGGTGCTCGTCTCGCTGACGGAGAAGGGGAGAAGATTGTTCCCGGCGTTTCAGGAGATATCGGAGCTGCTCATCAGCACGGTATACGGGGAGATGCCCGAGGAGGAGCGGGAGGTCCTGATGAATTTTTTAAATCACCTTGACGACAACCTGAACGTATATCTTTCCCGCACCGATCGGTAAGGATGCCGCCAAGCGGCGTACTGTTTAATTTCGAGAAAATGACATAAAGGAGAAAATCCAATGGATGCTGTCACAAAAATGGCCTTCGGGCTTTTGAGGGAGATCAAGTCGGTGGCCGGGGCGACGGTGGACGACGGTATGCCGGAAAATAGGATACTGGACATTATGATGGCCGAAGACGATGGGCTCTATATGCTCGGGGTGGAGGGAAAGGCGTACTGCACACAGCTTCAAAAGACACCGAGGATCGCCCTGGTCGGCATGACGAGCGACTACGTGATGGTTCGGCTCATCGGTGATGTGGAGTTCCTCGACGACGACGGGATCGTCGACAGGATATTCGAGGAGAATCCGATGCTCAATGATCTCTATCCTGGAGATCAGCGACGGATCACCTTCGCCTATCGAATACCCCGGGGTCGGGGCGAAATATTTGATCTCTCGACGCTTCCCGTCAAGCGGGAGAGGTTCGCCTTCGGTGGAGAGATTCTTCCCCCCGCCTGATCGCTTGTGCAGATGGATGCGGGGCCCCGCGGCATGCGTCCGGGTGCGCCCCGAACAGGTCGTCGAGCCGCCCCCCGGTCTTTCGTGCATCGGGGGACGGCTCGACGATCCCATTCGATCCACTTGGAATCACTCGTAGTATTTCTCGAAGTAGGACATGGGCGGGAGCTGGTCGATGATATCCTCTTCCATGGGACCATAATAGAGGTCGCACAGCCCCTTCGGGGTATAGTCACCCTCGATTACGGCCTTGATCCGGGACACCCTCAGGGCGTTTCTTTCCGGATGGTCTGCAACATTGAACGTCCCCGGCGCAATGATCATCGCCACCAGGGCAAGGTACTCGTCGTCGGTCAGGTCCGTGAAGGTCTTGTTGAAGTAATATTCGGACGCCTCACGGAAACCGCGTGTGTTCTTCCCCAGGCCGATATAATTGATGAAGAGGACAAGCTGGTCTTCCTTGGATACCAGCGGATCCAGGGCGAACCGGGCGATGAGGGTCTGCCTGATTTTCTTTACCCCGGGCGTGAACGCGTCAAAATAGAATATCTTCACCAGCGACTGGGTGATGGTGGTCAATCCCGCCCCCGGAGTCTTCAGGTCGACGCCGGTATGGGAAAAAAACGCCGGGTCCTCAACGGCAAGCAGCATCGAAAGCCGCTCGTCGGACAGATCATCCAGGGATACCGCATTATCGGTATCCGACAGGACGTCCGCAACCACCGTTCGGGTATATTCCCGGGCTTCGATCACTACCACGGTGTAATAGAGAATCACTCCACACAAAATTAAGACGGAAATGATGACGGGTATCAGTGCGAATTTTTTCATCGGTGGTGTCCTTTCGGCGTTTTTCAAATCGATGGAGTATGCTCGTCTTTCAATGAGACACCGAACCGCTTAAAACTGTTCCCGCACCGCTCGTTTTGCGCCCTCAAAGCCGGTTTACCTTTTTTGCTATATCAAAAGAGAGCATCGTATCCACAGAGATCGATACGCACGCGTAACACCCCGCGCTTCCGAACGAGACACCTCTCCTTAGAACCGGAAGAGCTCCCGGGCTGTCGGTCGCTCCGTTGACCTGTTTATATTTGCACGAGAATTATCTTGACATCATTCAGTTTTCTATGTTACAAAGTCACTTTGAATGAATAGTCATTCATTATTTTCACCGGAAGCTGATCGAGCGGGCATATAGTTACACACATTGTCATTGAAGCCTCTTTGGGTTCAAGGGGCGGCGGTCATCCGGTACAATTTTCCGCGAGTGGTAATACATGAAGACTGAAGACAAACACAAGAAAATCATCAAGGCCGCCATCAAGGTCTTCGCAAAAAACGGTTTCTACAACTCCCGGGTTTCGGAAATTGCCAAGGAGGCGAAGGTAGCCGACGGTACCGTCTATCTCTATTTCAAGAACAAGGACGATATCCTCATCTCTCTGTTCGAGGAGGAAATGGACCGTATCATCACGAACATGAAGAATGAAATTGAACAACAAAAGACTCCCGTGGAAAAGATAAAACGCTTCGCCGTGGTACATCTGAACATGGTGCGGGAGAACAAGAACCTGGCGGAGGTTATCCAGGTGGAGCTGCGCCAGTCCTCGAAGTTCATGCGTGAGTACCGAAACCGGAAGTTCATCGAATATCTCAATATTATCTCCAGTATTGTTCGGGAGGGACAGGAGAAGGGCCTCTTTCGCCGGGAGGTTATGCCGGGATTGGCCAAGCGGGCTTTTTTCGGCGCCCTGGATGAGCTGTCGACCATGTTCCTGTTTCATCAAAAGAAAAAATATGAGATCGACCAGGCGGCGCAACAGGTGGCAATCTTCTTTCTCAACGGCATTATCATCGAGGACGAGGCTGAAAGCAGAAAAGCGGTCGGATAGTCAAACTCGTCTCTCTTCATCGATCGTAATACGGCAATAATGAAATTGTAAGGAGCGTTTTGTATGGAAATCAAAAAGGTAGCGGTGATGGGCGGCGGCGCCATGGGCGGCGGGATCGCCTATGTGCTGAGTTCTGTGGGTATTGAAACCATCATCAAAGACATCGACAAGAAATTCATCGATAAGGCCCTGGAAAACTGTAAGAAGATCTACTCCAAGCGGGTTGAAAAAGGCAAGATGACCCAGGAGAAGATGGACAAGGGCATGGGGCTGATCAGCGGCACCCTGAAATACAAAGGTTTTGACGACGTGGATCTGGTCATCGAAGCGGTGCCCGAGATAATGAACATCAAGCAGAAGGTTTTCGCAGATCTCGAAGAGGTGTGTCCCGAGCACACGATCTTCGCCACCAATACGTCGTCTCTGGATATCAGTAAGATCGCCAGGGCCACCAAACGGCCCAAAAAAGTTGTGGGGCTTCATTTCTTCAATCCCGCAAACGTCATGAAGCTGGTGGAGGTCATCCACTATCCCGGAACCGACCGGGAGGTGGTGGACGCTATGATGGACTTTTCCGCCAGAATCAGAAAGACACCCATTGAGGTGGGCAATTGTGCCGGATTCGCCGTCAACCGCGTGTTGATACCCTATATGAGCGAGGCGATAACGGCGCTCCTGGACACGCCGGAATTGACCACCCAGGAGATAGACAAGGCCGCGGCGGAGTTCGGAATGCCCATGGGGCCGTTTACCCTGACGGACCTGGTAGGTCTGGATGTGGGAACCCATGCCGCCGGCACCCTGGAGGATGCGTACGGCAAGCGATGCGCGGTGTCCCCGCTGATGAAGGCGATGGTGGAAAAGGGTCTTTTAGGCCAGAAGGCTCAAAAGGGTTTTTATGATTACACCAAGGACGGAGCTCCCAACAGCGACGATTTTCTGACGCTTTTAAAAAAGGAGCGGGAGAACACCAAACCGACGGGCGTTCCCTTTGACTACCTGAGGCTCTTGTTGGTTCAGATCCGCGAGGCGCTGATGCTCGTCGAGGAGGAATTCGCCTCTCCACACGATGTGGACACCGGTATGGTATTCGGCACGGGTTTTCCCTACAAGACCGCCTGGGGCCCCCTCCACTACGGCGAGGAGGTGCTGGGATGGGATATGGTCAAGAAGAAATTCAACGAATTCGCCAAGACCATCGACCCGGTACGATTCAAGGCGCCCAAGATTCTCGATGATCTAGCAAAAGGGAAAAGGCGTCTCCTCAAGCGATGTCACTACAAGGTCGACGCCAACGGCGTGGCGATAATGCATATTGATAATCCGCCCATGAACGCCCTGGCCAGAAGGACCGTCCTGGATATCGAAGAGGCTTTCGACCAGGCCTTTGCGGATAAAGCCGTCAAGGTCATCGTCCTGACCGGTGCGGGCAGTGTTTTTGTCGCCGGGGCGGACATCAAGGAGATCCAGTTCGTCGAAAGCGCCAAGAAGGGCGTTGAGTTGACCCGCATGGGCCAAAAGATTCTGAACAAGATAGAGAACTCCAGAAAGCCGGTCATCGCCGCCATCAACGGGTACTGCCTGGGCGGCGGGCTGGAGATCGCCTCGGCGTGTCACATCCGCTATGCCTCATCCAGGGCCCAGATCGGCGTGCCGGAAATCAACCTGGGCATCATCCCCGGATTCGGCGGTACCCAGAGGGTACCCCGGCACGTGGGCAAGGCGAGAGGCCTCGAGCTTGTCCTGACCGGACGCTTCATCTCGGCCGACGAGGCCTACGAGTACGGCCTCGTACAGAAGGTATCGAAGCCGGAGGAAACCCTATCCGACGCCAAGGCCCTGGCAACGCTCATCGCCAGCAAGGGACAGGTCGCCGTGGAGGCGGCCATGGAGTCGATTACCGAGGGGCTCAAGGTTCCCCTGGACGATGGAATGCTGATAGAGTCCAAGTGCTTCGGCCGCCTTGTTACCACCGAGGACAAGAAGGAGGGCATCGCCGCGTTTATCGATAAGCGGGCGCCCAACTTCAAGGACAGGTAAACAAAATCACGGAACACGATTTGAAATAATAAAAAATAAAAGAGTGACCTGAAAGGGGGTGAAACGGTTTGTATTTTCAACTAACCGATGAACAAAAAATGATTCTCGACATGACCCGAAAGTTCGCCGAGGAGGAACTCAAACCGATTGCCGAGGAGACTGACCGGGAGCATAAGTTTCCCACCGAAAGCGTAAAAAAAATGGCGGAGCTGGGCCTGATGGGCGTGGTATTCCCGGAGGAATACGGCGGCGCCGGCATGGATTACGTTTCCTACTCCCTCGCCATCGAGGAGATATCCAGGCACTGCGCGTCCACCGGTGTGGTGATGAGCGCGCATACATCTCTGGGGACGGGGCCAATTTACTATTTCGGCACCGAGGAGCAGAAAAAGAAATTCCTCACCCCCCTCGCCCGGGGGGAGAAAATCGGCTGTTTCGGCATGACCGAAGCCAACGCCGGCAGCGATTCAGCCGGCACCCGCACCACCGCCAAGCTCGACGGAGATCACTACATCGTCAACGGCACCAAGAACTTCATAACCAACGGGCGTGAAGCGGATACCGCGGTGGTCTTGGTCAGGACCGGAGAACACAAGCACAAGGGCCTTTCCATGATGATCATGGAAAAAAGCATGGAAGGGTATTCCGTCGGGAAGGTGGAGGACAAGCTCGGCATCGTCGGCTCTTCCACCACGGAGCTCATCTTCGAGGACGTGAAGGTGCCTAAGGGAAACCTGTTGGGTAGCGAGGGAGAGGGATTCAAGATCGGCATGCACACTCTGGACAGCGGCCGTATCGGCATTGCTTCTCAGGCTCTGGGCATTGCCAGGGGGTCTTTGGAGGAGAGCATCGAGTTCGCCAAGACCCGTGAGCAGTTCGGTCAGGCCATCGCGGAATTCCAGGCCATCCAGTGGATGATCGCGGATATGGCGACCCGTCTTGACGCGGCCCGGCTCTTGACCTGGCGGGCTGCGATGCTCAAGGACAAGGGTGATGTGCGCTTCTCCAAGGAAGCGGCCATGGCAAAACTCTTCGCGTCGGAAACGGCCATGTGGGCCGCCACCAAGGCGATTCAGGTCCACGGAGGGTACGGCTACACCAAGGAATATCCGGTGGAGCGGTACTTCAGAGACGCGAAGATTACCGAGATCTACGAAGGAACATCGGAGATACAGCGCCTGGTTATTTCCAGCAGTCTCCTGAGACAGAAGTAGATCGTACACAGACATAGATACAAAAAAGAACCAAGGAGGATAACAGTGAACGTAGCCGTCATTATGAAACAGGTTCCGGACACCGAGGCCCTCATCAAAGTCGCTCCTGATGGAAGCGGGTATGTGAAAGAGGGGGTAAAGTTTGTTATGAACCCCTATGATGAGTTTGGTGTCGAGGAAGCATTGAAGAACAAGGAATCCGCCGGCGCTAAAGAGGTGACCATCGTCAGCATGGGATCCGAGCGGGCGGTGGAGGCCATTCGCACAGGTCTCGCCATGGGCGCGGACAAGGGCGTGCTGCTCAAGATCGGCGAAAATGAATACACCGATGCGTTTGGCGTTGCCAAGGCCCTGGCCGAAGAACTCAAGGGCGGGGACTACAAAATTATCTACTGCGGCAAGCAGGCCATTGACGACGACATGGCCCAGGTAGGTCCAATGGTGGCCCAGCTTCTGGATATCCCGTGCGTGAACGTGGTCACCAGCGTGGAGCTCTCCGGCGACAAGGCGGTGTGCACCCGGGAGATCGAGGGCGGCAAGGAGATCTTCGAAGTAAGTCTTCCCGCCGTCATCGCCTGTCAGAAGGGACTGAACGAGCCCCGGTATGCCTCTCTCCCCGGTATCATGAAGGCCAAGAAAAAACCCCTGGACATCAAGGACGTGAAGCTTGAGGGCGCCAAGTCCGAGATCGCCAAGTGGGAAATGCCTCCGGAGCGGCCCGCAGGACGCATCATCGAGGGAGACGACCCGGCGGCCAAGGCGGCGGAGCTGGTCAAGGCCCTTCGTGAGGAAGCAAAGGTCATCTAATCGATATGCAAAGGACCAGAGGTCGACAGGTTTCCCGAAAAAAATACGGCATCATGGATTTATATGATCGGGGGTTGTCGATCGACGGGAAAAGGAGATAAAAATGGCAAAAGAAGTTCTCGTATTTGCAGAACAGCGCGACGGTGCTCTCAAGAAGGTATCCTTCGAGATGGTCACCACCGGACGCAAGCTGGCCGACCAGATGGGCGGCGAGTGCGCCGCGGTCTTGGTGGGCGATGGTGTCGAGGGTATTGCCGCGGAACTTGGGAAGTACGGTGCGGATAAAGTGTTCGTCGTTGAAGACGCGAAGCTGAAGAATTATGCCCCCGACCTCTATGCCCAGGCGGTGGCGGAAGTGGCCAAGGACGCCAAGATTCTCTTGGGCGGTGCGTCGGCCATGGGTAAGGACCTGCTGCCCCGGGTTGCGGCCCGGTTGGAGACCGCCATGGCCTCCGATTGCGTGAAATTCGATCTGGACGGCGATGCGCTGCTTTCCTTCCGACCGGTGTTCGCCGGTAAGGCGTTCGTCACCATCAAGGTGACCGGATCGCCGCAGATCGCCACCGGACGGCCCAAGGTTTTTCCTGCGGAAGAAAACGCAAAGGCCGGGGCCGTCGAGAAGGTTTCGGTATCCTTAGGCGACGCCAAGGCCGTCCTCAAGGAGACCAAGATCGAGGCCGGAGACCGCGTCGACCTGACGGAAGCCGATATCATCGTATCCGGCGGCCGGGGAATGAAGGGCCCCGACGAGTACAAGATCCTTGAAGAGCTGGTAGACGCCCTGGGAGCCACCGCGACGGTGGGCGCCTCCCGTGCAGCGGTGGACGCCGGCTGGCGTCCCCACGGCGATCAGGTGGGACAGACCGGTAAGACCGTGTCCCCGTCTCTCTACATCGCCGCCGGTATCTCCGGCGCCATCCAGCATCTTGCCGGTATGGGATCGTCAAAATACATCGTGGCTATCAACAAGGATCCGGACGCTCCGATTTTCTCCAAGGCCGATTACGGCATCGTGGAAGACCTCTTCAAGGTCGTTCCGGAGATTACCTCCGAGGTGAAGAAGCTGCTGGCCGAATAACTGAACGATGAAACAGGGGGGGTAGCCCCCCCCTTTTTTTAGTACAATACGCGAGCGTCAAGAATGGAATTACAAATATCTCGGGAAGTTTTCTTCAACCTGGGAGGACCTCACGGCGTGGTGCGATTTGTCGTCTACGGCATCGCCCTCGTCATCATGGCGTTCTTTATCTACTCCCTGGTGAGGAAAATCAAAGTCTGGAAACTGGGACAGCCCGAAAAGCGTACCGACCAGATCGGAAAGCGCATTTGGGGGCTTGTCCAGTATGTGTTTTTGCAGTGGAAGCTTCTCAAGGAGAAGGTGCCGGGTCTTGCCCACTTCCTGCTTTTCTGGGGATTCGTGGTGCTGTTCATCGGGACCGCCCTGATCGTTATCCAGGAGGACTTCACCCTGCTGCTCTTCGATTACCGGTTCTGGCACGGCGTCTTCTATAAGTGGTACTCGGTGGTGCTCGACCTGTTCGGCCTGGGTGCGTTGGTTGCGATTATCGTGTTCGCGGTTATTCGCTATATCCAGCGCCCGGAACGGCTGGGACGAAAGGGCACGGATACCGTTTCGCTTATACTCATTTTCCTGATCCTGCTGTCCGGTTTCTTCAACGAGGGCCTCAGGATGGCCGCCACGGAGGTGAGCCCCAATCCCCAGGTCCAGGCCATGAGCGAGGTCCTGGCGACGAGCGGCGAGGAATTCCTGGCCAAAGTAACGGAGCTGACCGACGAGGAGCTTCTGGCCGCCGTTGAGGAGAACGAGGAGTTGACAGGCGCCATTGCGTCCAACGAGGCCCTGGCGGATTTCGAGCTTTCGGCGGATACCATTTATGTGGTCAGGAACGCATATTATTACAATCCCGATCTCGCAAAATGGTCGCCGGTGGGTCTGGTATTGGCCAAGGCCTTCAACGGCATGATGAGTGAAGCGGGCATATTGACCTTTCACATGATCAACTGGTGGATACACTTGCTGCTTGCCATGGGATTCGTCGCGTATCTCTTCTGGGGCAAGCTCATGCACATCATCACCTCGATGATCAACATCTTCTTCAGGAAACTCGAACCGAGGGGAGCGCTGGCTCCCATCGAGGATATGGAGAACGCGGAGTCCTTCGGCGTCTATTACGTGGAGCAGTTCACCTGGAAACAGTTGCTTGACGGCGACGCCTGTACCGACTGCGGCCGGTGCCAGGATCAGTGCCCGGCGCATCTTTCCGAAAAGCCGCTGTCTCCGAAGCGCATCGTCCTTGACACCAACGACAACCTCTACGCACGGGCGTGCGATATCAAGAAGGGAGTTGCATCCGAGGAGATAGAGAGTCCCGCCCTCATCGGCGAGGCCAACGACATCGACGCCATATGGTCCTGTACGACCTGTCTGGCCTGCGTCGAGGCGTGTCCGGTGCTGATTGATCAGCCCCAGAAGATAGTGGACATGAGGCGGTACAAGGTCCTCATGGAGGGCGAGATGTCCGCCGAGCTCATGACCACCATGCGTAACATGGAAAACAACTCCAATCCGTATGGATTCGGATTCCATGAGCGGGGAAACTGGGCCAATGACCTGCCGGTCAAGACGCTGGCGGAAGATCCGGAGGTGGAATACCTCTATTACGTCGGATGTGCGGGATCCTTTGACGACCGCTACAAAAAGGTGGCGACGACGTTCGTCAAGATCATGGAGAAGGCCGGTGTGAAAATCGGCATCCTCGGGCAGGAAGAGGGCTGCTGCGGCGATTCCGCCCGGCGGGCCGGAAACGAGTACCTGTTCTCCATGCTCGCCATGCAGAACATCGAGACCATGAACGGGTACAACGTCAAAAAGATCGTCACCACATGCCCCCACGGGTATAACTGCCTCAAGAACGAATATCCCCAGAACGAGGGAGGTACGTTTGAGGTGTACCACTTCACCGAGCTGATCCTGGACCTGATCAATCAGGGCCGCATCAAGCTGGAGAAGAATGTGGACGGCATAGGCGGCGTCGCCTATCATGATTCATGTTTCCTGGGCCGTTATAACAATCTGTATAACCAGCCCAGAAAAATCCTCTCGGCCATTCCCGGCGTTGACGTCAAGGAATTCAGCCGTAAGGAGACGAAGAGCTACTGCTGTGGCGCGGGCGGCGCTCGTATGTGGATGGAGGAAACCCTCGGAAAGCGCATCAACCATGTGCGCACCCAGGACGCCATCGACAAGGGCTACAAGACCATCTCCACCGCCTGCCCCTTCTGCCTGACGATGCTTTCGGACGGCATCAAGGAGCTGGGTAAGGAGGAGTCCATGGAATGCTTCGACATCCTGGAGCTGGTCGCCAAATCCATGGGAATCAAATAGGGACAAGAATACTCAACATACTCCATTGAAAAGCGGGGTTCCCATTATGACGGGAATCCCGCTTTCCTTTTGTGCGGTGAAAAATCTTGAAAAGGCGTATATCGATGGTATAATTGAACCTTGTATTTATCCCATACGCAGTCAATTACTGGAGAGCACCAATGAGCGGTTATATCATGGCCATAGACCAGGGAACCACCGGAAGCCGGACCTACCTCTTTGACGCGAACGGCGACGTGGTGGGCAGCGCCTACAAAGAATTTCAACAGATATACCCGAAACCGGGATGGGTGGAACACGATGCCGAGGAGATATGGAGGACCGTAGAGGAGACGATGCTCGAGGCGTGCTTACAGAACGATATCGAACTTGAAGAGATCGTCGCCATCGGCATCACGAACCAGCGGGAGACCACGGTCCTGTGGGATAAAAAAACCGGAAAGCCGGTGCACAACGCCATCGTCTGGCAGTGCCGAAGGACCGCCGATACCTGCGACGCCCTGAAGGGAAAGGGGCTCGAGAAGCTCTTTCGGGAAAAGACCGGTCTCGTGGTGGACGCCTATTTTTCCGGCACGAAGGTGAAGTGGATCCTGGATAATGTATCCGGGGCCAGGAAGAGGGCCGAGGCCGGCGATCTGATGTTCGGCACTATCGACACCTGGATAATGTACAATCTTTCAGGTGGAAATGTACACGCCACCGATTATACCAACGCCTCCCGGACCCTTCTGTATAACATCGCCGAGAAGAAATGGGACGGTGAAATACTGGATATACTGGATGTCCCCGAATCGATTTTACCCGAGGTGAAGGACTCGGCGGCCCTGTACGGCCATACCTCCATAAAGCTTCCCCTCAACCGGGAGGTGCCCATCACCGGCGTTGCCGGGGATCAGCAGGCGGCGCTGTTCGGCCAGGGGTGCTTCACGCCGGGAATGGCGAAGAACACCTACGGGACCGGCTGTTTTCTGTTATCCATCACCGAGGACCTGGTCTATTCGGAGAACGGCCTCGTGACGACCCTGGCGTGTGATGCCGGGGGGAAGCCCGTGTATTGTCTCGAGGGGTCGGTTTTCATCGCCGGGGCGGCGGTGCAGTGGCTGAGAGATGAGCTGAAGATCATCGACACCGCCGCGGAGATCGAGAAGCTGGCGGCAAGCGTTGAGGACAACCACGGCGTCTACATGGTTCCGGCGTTCGTGGGACTGGGCGCCCCCTATTGGGACATGCACGCCCGGGGCGGCATCCTGGGATTGACCCGGGGTGCGGGGCGGGCGCATATTGCCCGGGCCGTCCTGGAATCCATCGCGTACCAGACCAGGGATCTGGTGGAGATCGTCAATAAAGAATCCGGGGTGCCGCTGGAGGTGCTTAGGGTGGACGGCGGGGCCAGCACCAACGACCTGTTGATGCAGTTCCAGGCGGATATCCTGGGCATCCGGGTGGATCGTCCGAAGATGGTGGAAACCACCGCCGCCGGGGCCGCGATGCTGGCGGGTCTCGGGTCCGGTTTCTGGAAATCAGCGGAAGACCTGAAGGAAACCCGCAAGGTCGACGAGCTTTACACCCCGAAGATGGCCGCAGGTGAGCGGGAACGGCTGTACAACGGATGGAAGGAGGCGGTGCGCCGGGTCAGTTCGGGAACGTGATATATATGTTATAGTGAAGACGGAAAAAGCGGGATATCGAAAGGAAGGGTGACGGCATTTGGAACTGAAGACTGAAGTGCTGGTAATCGGCGGGGGCGTGACCGGAGCCGGGGTGGCCCGGGACTTGGTCATGCGGGGCATCGATACGATCCTTGTGGAAAAGGGTGACCTGGCCGCCGGCGCAACCGGGCGCTGCCATGGTCTCCTACACAGCGGGGGGCGCTACGTCATCAAGGATCAGGAATCGGCGGTGGAGTGCATCAAGGAGAACGTCATCCTGAAACGCATCGCCTCACGAACCATCGAGGACACCGGCGGCCTGTTTGTGAGCCTTCCCGGGGATGATGAGTCGTATGCGGATCGGTTTCTGGCCGCCTGTGACGCGGCGGGAATACAGACTCAGGTCCTCTCCCTGAGCCAGGCCCTGAGGCTTGAGCCGAATCTCTCCCGAGAGGCGAAAACCGTCGTAAAGGTTCCGGACGGGGCGGTGGACCCCTTCGCCCTGACGATAGACAACGCCCGGGACGCAGCCCGCAGGGGGTGCCGGATACTCAGACACACCAAGCTGGTGGGCATTGACGTCGAAAAGGGACGGGTGACGGGCGCCGAGGTCCATGATCGGGTGACGGATGAGCGTCATCACATCAGGACGAAGCGCATCATCAACGCCACCGGCGCCTGGGCGGGACATGTGGCGGGGCTTGCGGGGGCGAATGTTCCTTTGACCCTCTCCAAGGGAAGCCTTTTGATTTTCAACCGCAGGATAAACAACACCGTCATCAACCGGCTCAGGCCCCCCGGAGACGGGGATATCATCGTCCCCAACGAGCCCACCTCCATCATCGGCACCACCTCCATCACCGTGTCCGATCCGGAAAACTTCACGGTGACGAAAAAAGAGGTGGACCTGATGATGAAGGAGGCGGGCCTGGTGCTCCCCCCCTCGGCCGAGGCCAGGGTCATCCGGGCCTATGCCGGCATCAGGCCGCTGGTGGCGGCCCAGGACGCCGATTCCGGTCGGGACATCTCCCGGTCCTTCAGCATCCTCGATCACGGGAAACAGGACGGGGTCAGGGGTTTTTACAGCATCGTCGGCGGGAAGCTGACAACCTACCGTTTGATGGCTGAAAAAATGGTGGATGTCGTCGCCGAGGAAATGGGTGTACATATCCCGTGCTCCACGGCATCAGAACCCCTGTTCGGATCGGAGGACGGAGAGCATTATCGGCTGGAGGACAGGTTCACCTCCATCGAGACGGTGGAGGAAGGGGAGGAACAGGAGGGGAAGGTGGAGGAGATCGTCTGTGAGTGTGAGCTGGTGACCAAGGACGAGGTGCTGAAGGTGATCAACGAAATGAAGACCAGCAACCTCAACGATATCCGCCAGAGGACCAGGGTCGGGATGGGATCGTGCCAGGGAGGATTTTGCACCTATCGACTCCTGGGCATTCTTCACGAGCTGGATATGGTCCCCCAGTATGAAGCCAACGAAATACTGACGTCCTTCATGGAGGAGCGGTGGCGGGGTATCCGGCCGGTGCTCTGGGGCGATCAGCTCCGGGAGGAGCAGCTGGTGGAGGGGATATACCTGGGGATTTTCGCCCTAGATAAAATCCAGCCCTTGGGGAAAAAGGCGTCCAAATCCAAAAAATGAACGATCAACCGCATTCAGATGCAGATGTGACAAGAGATGAAATATGATACGGTAGTTATCGGGGCCGGCCTGGGGGGATTGATGGCGGCGCTTTCGGCGGCCGAGCGGGGAAAGAAGACGCTGGTGGTTTCCAGAGGCATGGGCATCATCACCATTTTCTCCGGCACCATCGACATCCTGGGCTATTACCCGGTCCAAGACACCGCGCCCCTGTCCTCCCCTCGGGAGGGCGTCGAGCGGCTTATCTCCGAGGACCCGAAGCACCCATACGCCCGGGTCGGCGTGGAGGCGCTGGAGAAGGGGATGTCTTTTTTCCAGGAAGCCGTGGCTCGGGAGGGGGTGACATACGTGGGGAATCTGGATCGGAATTTCCTGGTTCCCACGGCGGTGGGAACCATCAAGCCCACAGCCTTCCTCTCCAAGCGTATGGAGGCGGGAGACGTCCGGGAAGAATCGGATGTATTGATCGCCGGCTTTCGGGGGCTGAAGGATTTCTATCCCGCCTATATGGCCCATAATATCTCCACCAGCACCGTGCCGGGTGTTTCTATCCCCCATTTTCGCGGGCGCGTGCTGGATGTGGATATCGGGGCCGATGGTTCCGGGATGAGCGCCCTGACCCTGGCCCGGAAGATGGAGGAGGACGCCATGATCCAGGCGATCGGACGCGCCCTCTTCTGCCAGGTGCGGGACGGGGAACGGATCGCCCTGCCGGCGGTGTTGGGCATCCGAGGCGGCGACGAGGTTTTTCGCCGCCTGGAGGATATGGCGGGAACCCGAATATTCGAAACGCCCACCCTCCCGCCGTCGGTGACCGGGTATCGGCTCTACCGGGCGCTGGAGAGCCGCGTGCGGGCGTCGGGGATTCGCTTGCTCATCGGATATGATGTTCACGATCCCGAGATACGGGGCGGCAGGGTTGCTGCCGTCAATATATCAATGGGTAAAAAGACGAAACGGATCGAGGGCGACACCTTCGTGTTGGCCACCGGGGGTCTGGTGGGCCGAGGCATAATCACGGACCGGAAAAGCACACTGGAGCCGATTTTCGGCCTCCCGGTTTCGGGGCCGTCCCGTCGAAACGAGTGGTTCGCGGAGCGGTTCTTCGATCCCTCGGGACACCCGATAAACAAGATCGGCCTTGAGGTGGATGATCGGCTCAGGCCCACGGGCGACGGGAAAAAGCACGTATATGAGAATCTCTTCGCGTGCGGCGCAGAGCTTGCCGGATACGCCGCCTTGAGGGAAAAATCGGGCGGCGGCGTGACGATCGCGTCCGGTTTCAAGGCCGGAAGGCTGGCGGGGGAGCTGTAGGCGGGTGATGGATCGAAACATGCAGGAACGGGAAAGGCGGACGGCGACGGCGCCGCATGTTAAGAAAAAGAAGAACCGATACACACGGACACTCAATGAAAAAACACGCGTTTCCCGAAACCCCTGCGGCCCGGACGCCGGGGGGATGAACGCGGAGAAGGTACGATAGAATGACGGTGAAAACAGACATACGCTATCCCACCGACCAATGCATCAAGTGCACGATCTGCGTGGAGCATTGCCCGGTGGTGAAGGTGACCGAGAAATTCCTGGGGCCCAAGCAGGTCGGCCCCGATTTTCAGCGGTTTCGCTCCGAGGGAGACGAGCCGCACGACGCATCGGTTGAATACTGCACGGGCTGTCGTATCTGTGATATCGTCTGCCCGTCGGGAGTAAACATATCGGAGCTGAACACCAGGGCCAAGATAGCCCTTCGAGCTGCCCGGGGCATTCCGGTCAGGGACAGGCTCCTCTCCCACGCGTATATGTTCGGCGATCTGGCGAGCTTCGCGGCGCCGGCGGCCAACGCGTTTTTAAAGCTCAGGCCCTTTCGCTGGATGTCTGACAAGATCCTTCATCTGGAAAAGGACGTGAAATACCCGTCCTATTCAAAACAGCCCTTCGAAAAATGGATTCGTGAGTCCTATCACTTCGAATCAGACAAAAAGGTGGCCTATTTCTTCGGCTGCTTTACCAACAACAATGATCCGAGCCTGGGAAGGGCGGTGGTGCGGGTCCTGGAGCGAAACGGCTACCAGGCGGTGTTCCCGAAGCAGGACTGCTGCGGCCTGCCGCTTCTGGGCAACGGGGACGTTCGGGGCGCTCGAAAGCTGGCCAAGAAAAACCTCGAGGGGCTGCTTCGGGCCGCCGACGACGGCCTTGACATCATTTACAGCTCCACCTCCTGCGGCATGATGATCCGGGACGACTACGAGACGTACCTGGACCTTCCCGAGGCCGCGGCGCTCTTCGATCGGATGAAGGAGGTCTCGGAGTTTTTATGGGGGTTGTACGAAGCCGGGGAGCTCGATACCGATTTTGAGCCGGTGGATCTGTCGATTCCCTATCACGTCCCCTGTCATCTCAGGTCCCTGGGGATCGGCCTGCCGGCCCTGGATCTCCTGGGCCTGATACCGGAGCTTCACGTGGAAGAGCTGGAGACCTACTGCTGCGGGCTGGCGGGCACCTATGGGTTCAAGAGCGAAAAATACGACATCAGCCTGGCCATCGGCCGGGAGCTGGAACGGGAGCTTGGCCGGTTTGACGGCCCCTACGCCCTTTCGGACTGCGAGGCGTGCCGCATGCAGATAGAAAATCTTTCGAGCAAGAAGGGACTGCACCCGATTTTCATCCTCCAGAGGGCCTACGGCCTTGATGCGGCCGAAGAGGAACCGGATACGGCGTCGGAACAGCGATAGGACACGACTGATTTCATGACACGACACGACCCGACGCCCGGCATCCACACCATCACGACCCCTGCGCTGTTTCCCCTTTCCCCCGTCAATGCCTACCTTATCGACGGGGATATCCCCACCCTTATCGACACCGGGCTGGATACGGATACGGCCCGGCGGGCGTTCCAAGACACACTCTCCGGCCTGGGACGAAAGGTCTCGGACATCGGACGGATTATCCTGACCCACGGACATATCGACCATATCGGATTTGTCGAGCGCATCCGAGAGGAGTCGGGCGCATCGGTCTATATGCACACGGATGACGCCCGGTATCTTTTGACGGATATCGACGAACACGTGGCGGCCGCCCGGGATAACATCCCGTTCTTTTGCCGCATGGGCATACCGAAGAGGGACGTCGAGCGGATGGTGCGCCTGTTCACCAGCGTCATGCGGCGGTTCTTCCAACCTCTCACGGATATATCTCATCTCGAGGAGGGAGACGCCCTGGACTGCGGCGGTGTGTCGGTCTCCATAATCCATACGCCGGGGCACACGCCGGGGAGCATCTCGCTTTTGGAGCCGGAGTCCGGGGCGGTTTTCTCTGGAGATCATATCACGTCGGTTGCCGAATCACACGCCCTGGTGGACATGCGCACGGGACCTGCAAATGATCTTCGGCAATACATTTCGTCTCTGAGAAAACTGGCGGACCTGTCGCCGTCGGTGATATGTCCCGGCCACGGAGAAATGATCGGGGCTCCCCGAACATTCATCGGGGGGCTTCTGTCCCGGTACGAAGACACGTCACATCGTATCAGTGAGTTTTTGGATACCGGATTCGCGGGCACCCCCGCTGAAATCGCATCCGCACTCTTCCCGGACATTTCCCGGGATATGTTCGCCTCTACGGTCTTCGAGGTCTATAGCGCACTGGCGCTGATCGAGAGGGAGGGAGGGGCCGTTTCGCTGGAAACCGAGGAGGCTGTTAGTTTCAAAGGAGTGGTCAATGAGTAAGAGAGGTGGGGCCCAGAGCACGATCGGACGATTGATGGGAGAGCGGCAAAACGGTCGAAAGCGCATGGTGTTTATACACTCCGCGGGGGCGACGTCCAGGTTGTGGGAGGATGAGGTGGCGTACTTCAATACCTGGTACGATACCCTGGCCCTGGATCTTCCCGGGCGGGGAGGCACCGGCGGGGAGGGGGAAACGGACGCATTCGCCTACGGCGATTTCGCGGCCCGGGCCATGCGGGAGCTGGATTTCTTCCCGGCGGTGATTGTCGGGCTTTCCATGGGGGGGGCGGTGGCCCAGGCGTTGAGTCTTTCGCATCCGGACCTGGTGACGGGCCTGGTGCTCATGGGGACCGGGGCGAAGATGCCCGTGGCGTCCGCCATCTTTGCCGGTATCGAAAAGGACTACGATGCGTTTCTCGACATGTCAGGCTCCGTGGCCTACGGCCCCGATACCGATCGGGAGGTGATTGAGAGATACCGGAAGATCTTCGCCGCCGTCGAGCCGCAGGTGACCTCCGGTGACTACACCGCCTGCAACACCTTTGATTCCCGGGGGAGGTTGGACGAGATAGGTGTGCCGACGCTCATCATCAGCGGGGACAAAGACAACCTCATGGCCATGAAGTTTTCAACCTACCTCAATGAGCATGTCGGTGATTCCGAACTCGAGATCTTTCCCGGGGCGGGGCATTTCGTCATGGCCGAGGAGCCGACGGAATTTCGCAGGGTTGTGCGCCGCTTCATGGAAAAGCTCTGAGGCGTCCGCACCGGATTCATCCATCGATACAGGTGTGTGATCCCCCTCTCGGGCGGCGGTGAGGGGGCGTCGTTTGTCCCGCGCATTTGCATGGTCGCCCCGTGCTCCTCACTTCTTGTTTCCCTCCCATGTTTATCGGACCCCCGTTGACCCGGAGCCGCTCACAGGATTCCCCCTCTTCCTTTACTCTCCCGTTTCCTCCTTCCCTCATCCTGACTCTCCTGTTCCTCCGGGAAACGATCAGGGTAGATCGGTCACCTCGATGCCCAGGCCGGGTCCTTCCGGCACCCGGATGATCATCTTTTCAAAATCGATGACAAGCCCCGTTCCAACGTCGTTTTTCAGAAACGGCGGGCCGATGGATTCGCAGGCGATGACCCCCGCTTTCGCCGCCGTCAGGTGCATGCCCGCGGCGCTTCCCAGGGAGGATTCGAACATGGAGCCGACGGACACCGGCATGCCCGCCGCCTCGGCAACGGCGGCGAGCTTGGTCCCCCGATACAGCCCCCCCGCCTTCATCAGCTTGATGTTGATGATATCGGCGGCCTTCCGGGCCGCAATGATAAGGGCGTCCTCGGGGCCGTGGCACCCCTCGTCCACCATGATGGGGAAGGGGGAGTGACGGGTCACCTCGACGAGCGATTCCAGGTCGTCGGCCTTGACCGGCTGCTCCACCCAGCTGATGGGCGCGTCCTTGAGGCGCTCCAGGGCGGACATGGCGGTATCCGCGTCCCTCCAGCCCTGGTTGATATCCGGGGCGAGAACCATGTCGGGCGCCGCCTCCAGGATTTTTTTAACCCGTTCCACATCCTCGTCGATGGTGGTGCCCAGCTTGATCTTTGCCTTTCGGAAACCGCCCTTGTACATCCCGTCGGCGTATCCGGCCATGACATCCGGCGTGTCCATGGGGATGGTGGGATAAAAGGCGATCTCCCGGCGGACGGCGCCGCCCAGGAGCTTGTACACCGGAAGACCGAGAGACTTTCCCATCAGGTCATAGAGGGCCATGTCCACCGCCGCCCAGGCGGTGGGCGATGACGGGAGGCGCTCGGTCAATAACCCCATGATGGCTTCGATGTCCATCGGGTCCCGGCCAACCATCTCGTCAGTCAGGGGAGTGAGGCCGGTGATAATCGAGTCTTGGGTTTCCCCGGTCACCTCGGTATCGGCGGCCCCCTCGCCGTATCCCACGGCGCCGCCTTCGCCGTGAATGGTTACCAGGACGTATTCCAGGACGTCGAAGCTGCCGTAGGATATGGTCAGGGGGATGACCGGTATCAGGTTCAGGGGTGCAATGTCAACGGATGTAATTTTCATGTCGTGTGAATCCCATCAATGTAAAATCAAGACACGGCGCATTGATGCGACGGGCGGTCCGGTTTCGATCATGCCGCCGCCGGCCGCTTCTTGAAAATAAACGGTATCAGCGGTAAAGCGATAAGGTTGATAAGGGCGAAGACGATGAACGTCCAGCGGAATCCCACGGTATCCATCAGCGCCCCGGCGATGGGCTGACCCAGGCCGATGCCGAAGTTGCCCAGGGCCATGAATATGGCGAACATCGTGGCCGCGATGCGGGGGTCGGCGAAGTCCATCCCCAACGTGAAATAGACCGCCTCGTAATATCCGAAGGCGAATCCGAAGATCACGGTCAGGATGTACGCCGCCGTCGGGGCGTTGATGGCCGCCAGGGCGGCGACGATGACGCTGGTGGTAATCAGTGCGACGTAGACGGACCTCCTATGCCCCAGCCGGTCGATAAGGCCGCTCCCCGCGAGGGCACCGGCCGCCATGCCGATGCCGATGAGCGACGTGATGGTGCCGACGTTCCAGAGGTTCATGGAGATCCCCTCATTTACGAACGCCCCCACCACGCTCTCGACGCTGTACACCACCAGGGGATAGACAAATCCAAGGATCATGAACAGGATCACCGGCAGCTTCAGAAAGGACCTGAAGGCTGATTTATCGAACTCGATTTCCGTTGTCCGCTCGACCTCGGGCGGCACGATGAACACGAAGATCAGGGGGAGAACCGAAAAGATGCCGATGACGTAGAAGACCCAGGGCCACCCCAGGCGATGGGCGATGTATCCGATGGCGATTCCCGCAAGCACGGCGCCCACGGCCCGTCCCCCCACCATCAGGCCCTGGACGTAGCCCCGGTGATCCTCCGGGGTAATATCGATGCAGTAGCCGTCGGTGGCGGTGTCGAATATGGACATGCCCAGGGCCGCCAGAAAAAGAACGACGATAAACACCGGCATGTGCGTCACCGGGGAGATAAAGGGGATGGCGAAGATGGCCGCCGCCTCCATGATGATGCCGATGACCACCAGCGGCTTGCGGTGCCCCATGCCGAAGAGGTTCACCCCGTCGCTGAAGATGCCCACGAATATCTTTATGATGAAGGGGATGATGATCACCGCGTTGATCAGGCCGATCTCGGTGAAAGATTTTTCAAAGGACCTGAGGTAGAGAATATTGAAGATGATGAAGTAGGTGGTCAGGATACCCTCCAGGGTATAGACCAGTCCGTAAAACAGGCTCAGAGGCACTTTATTTTCCATGACTTCGGTTCCCCCGTATATTTTTGTATGATCTCTTTATATATCCGTATGCTGGTTTCTTGTTATCACGGGCGGGATGCGGGGTCAAGGGGTTTTTAAAGGAACGATGAAAAGCCCCCCGAAGGGGGGTACCCGGGGGGCTTGTTTGGAAGCGGGTGATCGTGGGGAAAATGGGTCATCGTGTTTTTCTATGGAAGAACAATACCGCCGGGCGGCCCGGCCTCGGTGTCAATGAGTGGAGACACATACGGAAGATAAAAAAAGGGGGGCGCTGTCGCATCACGCGACGGCGCCCCCACTGTTTTCACCCTGTCCGCCAATGCGGTTAATTGGGATTGATTGTGCCTCCATAATTGGTCGTATCGATCGAGTTCTCCATGGTGCCGTACGCGGCGCCGGGCGCATTCCCCGACCACACATCGGAAGCTCCACTGTTGAGAGGCGTGAACGAACTGCCGGTCCATTCCACGTAACTGCCGGCGGCGCCGTCATCCAGGTACAACATATATCGGACTGCAGCGCCGTCGATCGTCCCACTGTTATTCTGAATATTGACACAGTGAAACGACGGGATAGGAGACGGTGTGCCGTGTATTCTTTCGTGTATAAGGAGGGACCGAATGGAAGGATAATGGTGGTTCGCCCTGCAAAGGGCGAAAAAACACGCCCTCCGATCGAATGCAGGATCGGAGGGCGCGGATGGTGTCGTTTTTCAGACGGCGTTCGTCAGTTCTTCTTGAACCAGAGCTGGTAGAGGGGCACGAAGAAGAAGAACACGAACGCAAGGCCCATGATGCTGCCGGTGACGACGCTGACGGCGGCGAAGCCCGGGGCCAGCTTGCCGAGCCACCACGAGGCGACATCAAAAACGATGGCGCCGTAGGCGGCGAAAATCAATATGATCTTCCATCTATCCTTCACCGTCGTCATGAGAAAGATAAGAGACAGCCCCAGGAACATCAGGGCGTGGGTGATCAGGTGGGTGTGGGAGAGACCCCCAAGCGTGATGAAGTCGAGCCCCGTGTTGACCGTAGTGTAGGCCGTCACCTCCTCAAAGCTGGTCAGGGGGGATGACGACTCGCTGCCTCCCGAGGAATGGCACGATATGCAGCTCCTCTTGAAGATCGGCGCCACGTCCTTTTCGTACCCGATCCGGTCGGCGCCGTCGTCTATCCAACCGATCACCGTCTCGATCTCATCTTCACTCGCGTAATAGGGCTTCATGGAGCCCATGCTGATGGTCTCCAGTACGGTGCTTTCCCGGTCGCCGTAGTAGGTGACGACGACATCCTTCATCGTGAAGGCCGGCTTCCCGTCGGCGTCCTTGTGGCCGATATATACGGTGAATACCGCCGCCAGATAGCCCAGCCCCAGTGTCAGAATAAACAGAGTCAACAGAATCTTGGCGGGGAGTTCAAGCTTGGAAAGCGGTTTGTCAAACATCAGAAATTCCTCCTCGTAAAAACATGATGTGATGCGATGCGTATGCTACCTGTTTTTTTCGCCGAATGCAACGAAAAAGAATGAAGCATCACTTCACGCTTCATGCTTGAGCGCCCGTTCACGCCGTGCCGGGGAACGGGCGCCCGTCATCCATCGGCAGGGGATATCCCTAACCGCCGCCCACCACGTGGAGCAGCTTTATCTCGTCTCCGTCGGAAAGCCTGCGGCCGGGCGGCACCTTTTCACCCTCGATCATGGGTATGATCGGAACACCGGCGCCCAGGGCGCCGGATTTCCTTAAGACCTTTCTGAGCTTCGTCCCTTCGGGGACCCGATATTCGCCCCCGGTCACGCTCTGTGCCACGATGCCGTAGGGCTTGACGGTGACGGTGATGGTTTTTCTGTTGAACATACGATCCCCGCTGTTTGTGCCGATACATAATGGATGACCGCAGGTCGCTTTCAGGCGAATCTGAAACTATCGTGGACTTCCCTCGGGCCAGACCCCCCTGACGCCCTCCCAGGCGGCGTCATCCGGTCGCGTGCCGGCGCCGAAGGTGCCGGTGAAGGCATCAAGGGTCTCATTGATATAGATGACTCCCATGCCGCTTCCCGTGGGGCCCTCCCAGGAGAACTCAAGGCGATTGCCGATGACCACACCCCTGAAGCTGCTGAACCGGGTGGGTGAGGGGAAATAGCCGTCGGCGGCGCAGCCGTTTTGCTCGATGGTCAGGGGGCCCTGGGTGGTGTTCCAGGTCCCGGTGAAATCCGAGCAGGAGGGCGCCGCTGGGGGCGGGGCGCTGGCGCATCCAAAGGCCGTGAGAAGAAAGAGCACGGCGCCGAAGAGTGCGGCGTATCTCATGATTCTCTGTGTATGTTTCATCTCGGTTTCCTCGTTTTTTGGGTGATCGAATCCGACCTATTCAGTATATACCACACCCATATCGCTGACAAGGTCAAAGGGCCTCAGTCCCCGTTCTCAAATCGATGGACGGTGTATGTGCCGTTGTAGTATTCCCGGACGCCGGTGGTGTAAAATCCCGAAAATCGCCTGTCCGACGGTCCGCCGGGGATGTTGCTGTGGATGGCGTTTTCGCCCATGTTGCAGATGACCCGATAGGACGGCATGAAGGTGGTCTTGCGTCCCGCTTCGGTGAATATCTGCCCCTGGGGGATGGTGGCGCGGCTGCCGATGAGGGGAACCGGGCCGTAGTCGAACCCGAGAAATTTCGGAAGCTTGCCGCCGAAGAAGAGGTTTGTCATGACGATGGAATGAACCTTTCGGTACGGCACCGCCTTTTTCGACAATCCGCGGGTCACCGCCTCCCGAAAAATCTCCTCGCGGCTCTTTTCTCCGAACCAGAGGGAGCGCTCTTTCATGAGGACGTCGTCGAAAAAGCCGTAAAAATCGTTGAAGAGGCCGGTCTCGGTCAGGGCGAAATCAATCACCCCCGCCCCCAGGTTCATCTCGCCGAATACCAGACGGATCAGCTCCTCGTAGACACGCTCGAACAGCACAGCGCCGAGGGAATCCGGGTCGTATTTCAGATCCCAGTTTTTGAGGATGCGCCCGTTCTCCGTCTCGGGAAGCAGGGGCCGGATGACCTTCATGAACCGCTCAGCCTGAACGGAGTAGGTGTCGTAGTGCATCCGCTTCATGTCGTCTACGGTGAGGGAATCATTGGCGGCCAAGATCGCCGCGATACGATCGGCACGGTAGGAGCCCATGGGCAGATTCTGGGGTTTGACCTTTCCCAGGTGGTTGACGTCCTCGTTGGCGTTGTGGACATACCCCTTTTTCGGGTTGTACAGCTGGGGGTACTCTTTGGCGCTTATGATACCCTGCCAGTGATTCTTTTTATCCCAGGCCTCCAGGGGGAGCAGGCCCGAGGCGCCCTTCGCCTTTTTGGGGAACGCGCCGCACATCTGGTAGCCGATGTTTCCCTCGGTGTCCGCCACCGCCCAGTTGAAGGCGGAAAACGTCAGGTCCCTGTAAATATCCATCGCCTCGGAGACGGTTCGCACCGCCGGCAGTTCCAAAAGCCGGTTCAACGACTCGGCGATGCAGCCCTTGCGGGCCGACCAGGCGAAGGTCAGATAAAAGCCGTCTTCGGTGGGTTCGCCCTCCAAGAGTCCCAGGTCGGTTTCGTAGTATGAGATCGTTATCGGGTCCTTCTTCTTCGGGATGATGGTCTCCTTTCTCACCGTGAAATCCACCCATTCGTCCCCCCGGCGGTATTTTCCGTCCTTGACCTCCTCGATGAAGTAGTCGATGACGTCCACGAAGGAATAGGTGCCCGTCCAGGCGATATGCCGACACCGGCCCATGGAGATAAACGGCGCCCCGGGGAGCGTCACCCCGACGCCGAAGACCTCCGGTGAATCCAGCATGGCCTCGTACCAGACCGAGGGGAGGCGGTTGGACTCCAGGTGCGGATCCCCGCAGAGTATGGCGGCTCCATCGGCTGTCTTGCTCGGGCTGACGGCCCAGTTGTTGCTGGCGTGAAAGGATGTTGCGGCCCTCAGCCATTCGATTCCGTCCGGGATGTAGGGGCCGTCGAGCTTCACCTTTTTTATCAACTCCAGGCGTTCGGGTGTGAGGGTGTCCGTCATATAGGGGAACAACTCCTGGAGCTTTTTATAATCGATCCCATTTTGCAGCATCTGTATGATGAGCTTTTCCGTGGTGCCCTGACTCTGGGTCAGTCCCACGAATCCGATGATCCGGCCGATCAGGATGATATCCCGCACCGTCCAGGGATCGGGCCGAAAGCCGACCATACGAAAACCCAGGGGTCGGGGCGTCCGTTCCACGGCGTTGTTGACCCCCCGGCAGTAGTCGTGCAGGGTTTGGAGGACCTCGGGGGTGAGCTTTTCGATCTCACTGTCGGCGTCTCCCACGAGGTCGACCCACCGGAAATACCGGTCGACGGCAACCAGCTCGTCGGAGCCCTCCAGACATTCGCTGGCGCGTCCCGTTCCGATGAGCTTGGTCAGCCAGAGCTGCACCTGTCGGTCATACCCGTGCATGTAGCCCAGGGCGTAGTATGCATCCCGGCTGTTCTTCGCCTCGATTTTGGGGTATCCCCCCTCCATACGGGTGATGGTGACATTGTCCACGATTCCGGGCAACGTTACCGGTGCGTTCTTGATTTTCATGTCTGTCCTCTAAATAAAAAATAAATACTCACTATGGAATCACACATCATACTATCCATCAGTATTCACGGTCGGTTCGGCGCCGTTCAATAACGTACCCATAAAAAATGGGTCATGCAACGTGTTGTGTAATGATGTATCATCGGTCGGTGTGGTGTGCGATCGAATGTGCACAGGGAACTGCTTACGATCAGGTCGTTTTTTCTTGCTCATCATACCTTCTCAACGATGTCGGGGAACCGCCGGACCGCCGGCAGCGTCACGGTAAAGGTCGTGCCCTTACCCTCTTTGCTTTTAACGTCGATGCCGCCGCCGTGTTCATACACGATGGTATGGGCGATCGACAGGCCCATGCCGGTCCCCTTGCCCGGGGATTTTGTGGTGAAAAAGGGATCGAACAATTTTGAGATGTGGTCCTTTGGAATGCCCGGACCGTCGTCCTCGAATTCCATGATGATGGCGTTGTCGGACATGGATGTCCTGATGGTGAGTGTGCCCTCTTTCCTTTTTTCAAGGGCCTCCACGGCGTTTTTGATGAAGACGAACAGAACCTGGTGAAACCGGAATGGATCCACGCTTGCGCCCGGAATATTCCGGGACAAATCGAGGTCGAGACGAATGTTTTTGGTTTCCAGGGTGTCTTCCCACATGACGAGGGTGCGGTCGATGGCGTCGTTGACGTCGATGATGAAACCGGTCTGTGTCTCTCCCGTGGCGAACGTCTGCATCTCCCTGATGATCCGTGCGCATCGGTCCGATTCCCGCTTGAATATCTTGCAGCAGCGATCGACGAGGTCGTCGGTCCGCTCCTCCTCGAGGAGTATATCCGCGGCGCCGATGATGGCCGCCAGGGGGTTTTTCAGCTCGTGGGCGACGCCGGACACCATGATGCTCAGGCTCTCCAGCTTGTCGGCCTGAAAGAGCTTGAATTCAAGGCGTCGCCGTTCGGTGATGTCTCGAAAGGAGCAGAGCACCGCATTCGTGTTTTCCCACATAAAGGACGACGCACCCGCCTCCACCTCGAAAATCTCTCCGCTTCTGGTGACGGCCCTAAATTCCATGACCACGGGGCTGGTTGAACCCTGGGTGGTCAGGTCCACCATGCGGCTGAATCGGTTTCGATCGTCGGAATGGATGAAGTCGAGATAGTGCCGGGTGATGATTTCATCCGTCGTGTAGCCCAGAAGTCCGGCAAGCTGGTGGTTGCAGAAGACCAGCCGGGGACCCTGGATGACGGCGATGCCGTCCTCGGTTGTCTCCACCAGCGCCCGGTATCGATCCTCATTCTCGGCGAGACTCCGGGCCGTCCGCATGCGTTCTATGGCATATCGCAGCGAGCGAATCAAGAGCATCCGTTCAATCTGCCCCTTAAAGAGGTAGTCCTGGGCGCCCTTGGTCACCGCAGAGAGGGCGAGCTCCTCGTCTTCGATGCCGGAATAGATCACCACCGGCAGGAACAATCTGTTCTCCCTGACTTTTTCGAGGGTTTCTATGCCGGCGCTGTCTGGGAGGTTCAGGTCAAGGATCACCACGTCCACATGCCGATCATCCAGTATGGAAAGACCCTCGGAAAGAGATGATGCGCACAGGAATTCGAATGATTCTCGGATGGATTCGCTCAGCATGTCGGCGATTTCAAGCTGGTGAAACGTGCTGTCCTCGATGAGCAATACGTATATCGGTGATTGGGGCATGTTTTCCCGATCGTGTGATATGTACAGGGAAGAAGGTCTTATATATTATACAGCCGTGATAAAGTCTACCTATAACATAAAAAAAGCCGTAAGGCAATCATACGGTTTTTATAACATATGCACGATGCAGTCGACCACTCGGGCGACGGGCAAATGACACCGTTCTCCGGTAGGCGGTGGACATATTGATGTGAAAACTCTGGATGATTGACATCGGAGAGAATAACGGCTATTCTTGATGCATCCGGATGTCCGGGCGCCGTATGCTGCATCAGGGATCCGGCCCTGTGAAGGAGGACGGCGAGGCCACAGGGAGCCGATATTTTTCACGGCAAAAGGAAAGGGGAGTGACGCATGACGATGGATTTCCACCCCGATAAGTGCACGCTCTGCGGTGAGTGTTTTCACCGGTGTCCGGTCATGGAACTGCCGCTTGATCGTTCCATATCGGAGATGAAGAAACTTTTGGACGGAAAAGACGCAAAAACCGTGCTGCGACGCTGCGAAAGCTGCATGTATTGCAACCAAATCTGTCCCGAGGGGGTGAATCCGGCGCACCTCATCATGAACAGGTGGTACGAGATGTATTCCGACGAGGGACTGCCCCTTCGGGCCGAATACTACCTTCCCCTGAGTCGAAAGAATTTCCGCACCTATGTGCTGGACCGACTGCCCGAGGATGAAAAGGCATTGGTGGAATCCTGGAAGGACGAAACGCCGACGGACGAGATATTCTATCCCGGGTGCAACTGGATTACCGTGCCGTACCTGAGCAGAACGAAACTGCTTTCGGGGATGGAAATTCGCGGGTCCCTGGACGTTTGCTGCGGGGAGATGTATTTTCGCATGGGACATTTCGACGAGCTCCGCCAGGTTGCCGCCCGGCTGACCGCCCATTACGAAAAAATGGGTATAAAACGCATGATCATCCCCTGCACGGCGGGGTACAACCTCTTTACCAATATCCTCCCCAAATTCGGCGCCCGCTTCTCGTTTGAGGTGAAACACTTTCTGCCGATACTGTACGAGCGCATCGTGTCCGGTGAGCTGACTGTGGAAAGACCGCTGGGCATCACGGCGACGATTCAGGAGTCGTGTCATGCCAAGTTCCTGGGGGAGGAGTTCATGGACATTCCCAGGAAGCTCCTGAGTGAAATCGGGGTCGAGGTGGTGGAGATGGAAAAATCAAAAGACCGGGCGCTGTGCTGTGGCATCGGCGGGGGATTTTCCCATCCATCGGCGTATCATCCCTTTGACGTCCTGAAATCGACGATTACCGCGATCATGACCGCCCGTCGCGCTCGCACAGACATCGTGGCCACCTACTGCGCCGGATGCATGCAGACCTACGGCACCGGGCGGCTCGGCTTCCCGCTGTTTCGGGTTCCCACCTATCACATCATGGAGCTGGTGCAGATGGCATTGGGCGAAGAACCGCTTCGCAGAAACAAAAAGCGCGCCCGCACCATGTTTTTCGGCATCATGCGAAACCAAATGCCCATGCTTCTCAGTCGACGGCGATTTCGATCCGATACCATAGAGACGACCTTTTGACGGCGACAAAGAGCAGGGATGTCGCCCGGGGGTGCCGCGTGCGGCGCCGGTGTCTTTTCGACGCCGACCCGTCGGGCG
This sequence comes from Candidatus Zymogenaceae bacterium, assembly GCA_016931225.1. Classification (NCBI taxonomy): domain Bacteria; class Deltaproteobacteria; order Candidatus Zymogeniales; family Candidatus Zymogenaceae; species Candidatus Zymogenaceae bacterium. The sequence continues at coordinate 49,174 of JAFGFE010000003.1, read as the reverse complement.
CACAGGGGGGTGTCCGGATCGCCGCGACATGCTACATGTCGTGAAAGTCTATCCTCGGATGTCCCAGGATTCCGGATATCAGCGGGGTGCCCAGGAGGTTTTCGGCGGTGTTGGAAACGCTGAGGGTGATGCTGTTTTCGCCCGTTTTCAGGAATTTCGTCACATCCATACTGTACGGCGGCCAGAGGCGGACGCCGGCGGATTCGCCGTTGACGGTTATTTCGACGGTCTCCCGCACGTCTTCCATGTGGAGGACGGCCCGCTTGCCGGCGTAGTGCTTCGAAACGATGAACGTGGTGTGAAAATTGACGGTGCCGCTGTAATTGCCGCTCTTCTCCTCCCCCCAGGTCAGCCCGGAGGGGCGTTCGTCCTGGGAGGTGATGACATCTCCCGATACGATGAAATCTCCGGTGATGACCACCGGTTCAATCCAGTGCACGGTGGGGGGGAGGGTGGGAAACGATACCTGTTTGGACTTGATCCCGATGCGGTTTTTCCCGTGTCTGAGGAAGCGGGAGATGTCGGAGCGGCGGTTGGACCGATCCCAGAGGAAAAATTCCTGGGATTTATCGCTGATGAGGGTGCCGTTGACATAGATCTCCATCAACTCCTTCTGGTCTTCCCATATCAGGTGCGTTTTGGGGGGTATGATCCCCACGAAGAAATTCGCCTCTATCTCGTATTCGGCGCCCTCGGGGGGCATGGAATCCACCAGCGGGAGGCCCATGTACCTCACCGCTTCCTTGATAACGTCGAATCTCTGGTATATGCTCATCTTCGACAGGTTGAGGAAGAGAAGGCGTTCCGCAAGATCCGCCATGACGAAGTCTTTCTCCATCGATTCAAAGGGTCGATACCGAATCTTCCTCCTGAGGCCAAAAAACGGGCTTATAGCCTCCACCGCAATCCTGATTGCGGTGATGATGATTTTCGACGGAAGGGGAATGATGGTGTCCTTCCACAGGGTTTTGATGTTTGGGAATCGGACGGGCCGTGATGTTTTTATAATGCGCCAGTTTTCGATGCGGAACATGTTGTCCTGAAGCGGCGTGATTTCCCACCTCCTGCTGAGAAATATCCGCCCGACGGGATTCTTCAGCCGTGACGGCCAGCCGACCTGTGCGCTCGTCATGCTGTTGTGTATGACGTAAATCCGGGATTCGCCGGGAGAAAACGCCGCATTCAGCCTGACGCCCCGTTCAACAACCTCGAAACGATTCACGCCGAACCGCTCACCCCGCTCGGGATCCCAGATTTCAAGGTTTCCCTCCCCCCTGAGCACCAGTTCTCCGAAAAACGGAGTGTCGCCCAGATACGTCATGAAATAAATCCGGGCTTTATCGTATAGGCGGCACTGTACGACGAATTTGTCGGAATTCTCGCCGATGATGGAGATATCCGGACGCACGGTTTTTTTCAGAATCGGCAAAAGCGCCCGGACATCCTTTGCTCGAATGATGCGCCTGGGGATCAGCGAGCGTTTGGGGTGGGACTTCAGTATTTCCGGGACCACTCCCAACAGGATAACCCGCACGCCGTGCATTTTCGCTCGATTAATGAATACTTCGACAAAATCCGAAAGATACGGGGTGGGAGGAATGATCAGGACGCTGTATCTCCCGTCTCCCAGGTGCGCCATTCCGTCCGACAGGGTCACCTTTCCTTCAAAGATCGCCTCATCGAAGAGGTAATCGAATCCGTACTGATGCGAGACGAGGATATCCGTAATGTCTCTGATCCCCCGACACAACTCTTTGCCTTCAGGGGAGAGTCTGCCGATATACGTGGTGCTCGCCCAGAGGGCGCGGGTGGGGAACAGGACCAGGATCCCGCCCCGCCGCGATCCCGTGGAGGTGATGAGGCTGACCCGGGAGATGTAGTCCGAAAAAACATGAAACTCGTCCCAGTAGGGCTGCTGGTAGAAATGTGACGGGGGAAAATCCCGCTTTCTGAGTCCCATGAGGGAGACGTGTACCGCGTGCGGGAAGAAGAGGTTTATTCCCAGGGCCGCGGCCCAGTCGAGAGATTCCTTGAGGGTTCTCGGACCCACACCCCAGCCGGCCCCTCCCCAGATTTCGCAGGTAGTCCGCGACCGCCCCATCGTCCGGGCCACCGATGCGGCCATCTTCGGATTCACGTTGGGAGCGCCCGAGAGCACCTCGTTTTCCTTCAGGCCGTGGCCCGATCCCAGGTAGTCGGTGCCGGGCATGGATAGGCGGGAAAGGGGGGCGTAGAGGTCTCCGTTGGTGTGAGGGAGTTTCTCAAGAAAATCCTCCTCTCCCAGGTGCCCCGTCAGGTGAAGATCGTGCGTGCGCGTCCAGGCCCTCAGTTTGTCGTAATACGCCTCCCGGCCCATGAGCGTGACGAGACGATAATAGTCATGGCGGATGTCGGCGAAATCGCCGGAGTCCTCGATCAGAGATCCCAGGTGCGGGATCAGATCATAGCCGTATTCTTCCTCGAACCGTCGGGGAAGGTCCGCGGTCCAGGGAAACGGTCGATAGTTCTGGGGCTCGTCGGTAAACACGCCGATGATCGGATTTCCGAAAAACTCACAGAGGTTTTCCTCGAATTCACGATACACGATATTCATGAAATATGCCACGGCGTCGGGGTTGAGTATGTCAAGGGCCCCCCTCCCGATTTCCGAGAACCACGGCGCGGCGTTCAGGGCGAAGGTGGTGTCTGTCATGCGCCGGGCGACCACGGCCATGCTTTTCCCTGTGGGATGTGATGTCGGCCGGAGAAGCCCCGAGCGATCCCGGCCGTATACGCACAGGACGTCTTCGGTGGAGTGGACGTTTCGATATTTCTTGAACACCAGTCCGGATGCGATGTATTCAGGATGATCCCGGACGACTCGGCCCGCCGCGGTGCCGCTGGGCCAGTTGTAATCGTCATACAACCACACCTGCATGCCCAGCTCCCCCGCCCTCCAGATCAAAGATGAGAGCCGCTCCCAGAAGGTCGCGTCGCCGAACTGAACCCGCAGCCCCGTACGGGGATGCATGACCACCGAGTATATCCCGTTTCTGGAGAGCTCCCTGAGGACGTCGCCGGTGATCTCGGGCGACATATCATGGTTGAGAAAAACGAAGGGGGCCGGTGAGTATTCCCTGGGAGGGGTAACGAAGTGGGAAAAAAGGTCTTCTATGAGGTTTTTCTGTTTCATGGGCGCTTAGTCGTTGGTTATCCGGGGTAGTGTATGGGATCTTTGTTGATGTATTTTGTCTCTCATCAGTCTTCGGCAAGAACGATAATCCGATCATCGGCACAGAAGGTGAGGGTCTCCGTTTTCTTCGGATTGACGAAGACGCCGTAGGCGTATTCCGCATCGAATGCCAGATCGGCCAGGCGGTATCCGATGGCCACTTCGTTTTTTCTCCTGGCGGCTTCCAGGACGGTGTAAAAATTGACCGGGTGAGCGGTCTCTACGTAGTCGGCCACGGGCTTTAAATATATTTCCGAGCCGTCCGGATCGAACAGGTCGTCGAACACCCGCTTCAGCTCCCTGTTCTCGGATATCTGAGAGAGCATCAGGCTTATCAGGTTGTCACTGACGATAAAGTCGTCCGCCTTGGCGGTCTCCGCTAATTCGAGATTCTTAATGTCCTGCATTTCGCTGACGATGGAGAGGTGTATTCCGAAACGTTCCTGAATATCTCTGAGGTGAAGCAGTGTCACCAGGGCCTGGGCGTCGGCGGTTTGGGGGGGGAAACGGTCGGTATAGCTGAGCAGCACAATATGGTCGTAGGAGGCCACGTCCAGGCTCTCCAATACCGTGCGGTCCGCGGTATCGCCCCGCCGATATGAGAGGGTGGTGTTTTTCAGGTCGAAATCGCGGAATCGATCCGCGAATTCCCGGTCGGTGATGCCCTCCCGCTCCGCCACGACCATGAGCTCGGAGCCCTGCGCCACATAGTTGTCCATCTCCCGGACGATCAGGGGCGCCCGACGGTTCCACCCCAGCACCAGGGTTCGCTCCGGCCCCGGTGTCTCCGGGACGCCCTCCGTGATGGCCGAAACATCTATCGAAATATCGGCGCCGGTTGAGGGGATGACCGTGTCGTCGTCCTCGGAGATGGCGATGACCATGTCCCCGGGCTTGAGGACGGTATCCATGGGGGGATTTAAGAGGATGCGCCCGTCGCTGAGGCGTATCCCCATTAGGGCCGAGTCCTCGTAGGCGAAAAGCGCCTCTCCGAAGGTTTTGCCGAAGAGGGTCGGCTCCTCCTGGAAGTATATCTCGTCCCCGCTGAAATCGAGAAGCTCCGTGTAGACCGCCGAAAGCCCGGACTGGCGGCACGTCTGCGCCGCAATGCGGGAGATGACCTCGCCGGCGAGCACGAGCTGCACCTCGTCCCCGCCCACCATCCGGGCCACCTCGAGATTGCTCCGATTGCGGATGGGGGCGACGATGTGATAGGGTTCGGTCCTTCGGGCGGCGGTATTCGTCAGGGCGAGGATCGACTTGACGACCTCGATATCTCCGGTCTCGTCGGCGCCGGCCAGAATAATGATGGATCGGGCCTGTTCGATGTTGACGATTTCCAAGTCGTTTCGATCCAGGGGACTGCCGCTGCGGGTGACGATGACCGTGTTTTTCCCTCGTCTGACATTGTCCGAGATTTCGTCGTCCATCTCGATTTTGTCCACATCCGCCAGGATCACGATGCACGTCCGCTTTTGGTTTTCGCCCGCGATGATCAGCTCCGAGAGTATGGTGAACACGTGGTGCGACCATCCCAGGATGACCGTGTGTCCGGTTTCCGCCACGAAAGATCGTCCCTTTCTGAGGTCGGTGAGCTTATCCTCGATGCCCGCAGTCAGGATGCCGATGAGTATGCTGACGGTGAAGATGCCGCTGAGGGTGACCAACAGCATCAGGATCAAGAATGCCCAGTTGCCGGTGTCGCCGGCCATGGTTCCCGGGTCGATGGCGCGCATCATCGTGGCCCAGCCCATTTCCAAAAACCCCCTCCCTTCCGGATCGATACTGGTGAAAAACACCAGGATCGTAAAAAAGAGGATAAGGAGAATGGAAATGATCAGGAGCCATGTGATGGTGGCGACGGCGCCCCGGGCCATGATGTTGTCGAACCGGTAGCGCAATCGATCACCGAATGAAATCCTTGACATACCGAAACGTCCTTTATGTAATCGTGATATAAAAAATCACATTTCTATCGTTTCTCTCTTATATAAAAAAAGGCACAGGCTTTTCGTCCTTATATTTCACGGGAGCATCTCTTATGAGGAGTTTCGCATTTTTGCCATCGCCCGGCTCACTTCGTCGGCTTTTGCTTTCCCCAGGGGGAAGAAAAGCAGGGTGACGAGAGCCAGGGCGAGAAATCCCAGGGGCGCGAACCCGGATATCATACGGATGCCGTTCAGGGCCGTCTCGGTCTGTTCCTGGTTCGCCTCGAATCCGAAGAAGCCGAGGGAGAATCCCACGATCGCCGGGGCCAGGGCGATGGCCAGCTTCAGCATCAGAAAATATATCCCGAAATACATCCCCTCCCGTCGGGTGCCGGTGGAAAGCTCGTCAACATCGATGATTTCGGGCATGATGGCATAGGGAAAGATGAAGTAGGCGCCGCTGCCGAAACCGGCGATTATCATGATGACGTAAATGAACGGGGTTATCCGGGGCGGGTGCAGTGGGAGCAGGGCCATGGCAATGATGAAGACCAGAAGTCCGGCGATGAAGGTCTCCTTCTTCCCGATCTTTCCGCTGAGAAACACCCAGATCGGAATCGAAACAAGGACGAATCCGAGTACGAGGCCCATCATGGTGGTGAAGAAAGGCTCGTTTCCCAGCCAGTACTTCGCGTAGTAGATTATCGATGTGGAAAGGAGCGTATATCCCATGGATGATAACACATACACGGCGGCGAAAATCAAGAAGAGCCTGTTCTTAAAGGTCTCCCTGAGAGACGAGAAGACCGACAGGGTCTTGCTCCGTATAAAATCGGGCCGCTCCCTGACGCCCAGGAAGGTGACGACAAACGCGAGCACGGTGAAGAATCCGAAGATCACCGCCACCCGAACGAACCCGGGCTGCCCCCCGGAGAGCATGCCCACCAGCGGCAGCACCAGGGCGCTGCCGCAGATCCAGCCGATAATCGCGAAGGGCTGGCGAAACGCCTGGAGCTTCGTCCGCTCGTGGGGATCCAGGGATATTTCGGGAAGCAGGGCGTTGAAGGGGACGCCCACCACCGTCGACCCGGTGAAAAACAGGATATAAGTTATTATTAAATATATAAACGTTCCGGTGGATCCCAGTGATGAAAACGGGGTCCACAGTAGGATAAAAGCGATGACATAGGGAAAGGAGCCGAACAGGAGATACGGGCGCCTCCGTCCCCAGCGGCTTCTCGTATGGTCGCTGATCTGGCCCATCATGGGATCGGAGACGGCGTCCCACATTTTGGGCAGAAACATGGCCAGGCCGGCCAGCGCCGGCGAGAGCCCGATTATGTCGGTATAGAAATAGAGCAGAAAGAAGGTGACCGTCGACAGGGGCAGACAGATACCCAGGTCGGCGACGCCGTATGAGAGCTTCGTTTTCAGAGGGACGGGCGATTCTGAACGCTGTGATTCTGCGGACATAGCGATCGTCTCCTTGACATCGTGATTTTATGGCATGAAAAACACAGCGCGTGAAGCAACGCGCATCGAGTGCGGATTGACATGTTAATCTCATCCGGCAGTGCATCATAACACACAGGAGGTAAAGGTGTAAATAGGAGTATATCGAAAAGAAGAAAGAAGGGCCGGGGGGAAAGCATGGTGTGTTCACGACGACGGGATAAAAAAAGTGAATTATTTAAGAAAAATTTTTTTGATTTTTCTTGCATTTTATTTTGTGATGCTATATAAAGTAGAGTTTGATTTTATCAACCTTATGCGGGGATGGATATCATGCTTAATAACATCATCGGTTCCATCAAGAAAGCCGAAGCCTCCAGCGAGCAGCTGATAAAAGAGGCCGAGGCCCGTGCCAGGGCGTCACAGACCGATTTTGAAAAGAAGCGGGAGGATATCCTGGAAAAATCCCGAAAAAAAAATGAAGCGAAGCGGGCGGAGTTGATGGAGCAGGCGAAGAAGGATGCGGCGGCGGCCGAATCCAATATCCTGGAGGAAGCCCAGCAGGAAATCAACAGGATCAGAGCCAGGGCGGACAAGTCCAGAGATGCGGCAGTGAACCTTATTACAGAAAAGATGTTTGACCAGTGAGTATCTCGGATCTATCAAAAGTTCTTTTTGTCATCCACAACCATGAGCGCGAGCCGTTTCTGAAGTTCATTCAAAAGCGGGGAGTTGTGGAAATATCGGAACTCTCCCAACCCGAGGTGAAGGAAGCCTTCGGCGATCTCTTTCGAGCCGATTCCGATCGCCTCAACGACCTGGTGGCGCTCACCTCCCAGATAGACTTCACCCTCCAATTCCTCAAGCCGTACGGCAATAAAAAGTCTTTCATGGCGCCGAAAGAGCAAAAGGGCGTGGAAGACCTGTCTCTGTTGGCGGAACGCTTTCCGACTCGTGACGTCATTGAACGGGCGGGAAGACTCAACCGGGAAATCAACGAGAACAAAAACCAGATTACGAAGCTTGAGTCCACGGCGGATGTCTATCGCCCCTGGCTCTGCATCGATACGCCCATCAGCAGTCTCAGGGAGACGAAACACGTCTATCAGACCCTGTTCATGATCTACAAGACCCCCGCAAGTGAGGTGGAGCGGGTCATGGAGGAGACGGGTAATACCCACGTGCTGACTAGGATCTGTGCCATCGGCGACTATACCTATTTTCACTTCGCCTGTCACCAGGAAGATCGCACCGCGTACGATGAGGCGCTGGCGAAGATAGAGGCCGAAAAGGAGTCCCTGCCGGATGCAGACGGCACGTTTGAGAACCTTGTCAAGGAACTGGAGCGGGAAATAACCGAGCTCACCGCGAGGGGAGAGGAACAGGAGGGAGAGGCCCGGAGTCTCGCCGAAAAGACCGGTGACCTTGAAGCCCTCTATGATCACTATACCATCGAAAAGGAGCGGGAAGAGGTGGCCGAAGAGGTCCGCTCCTCCCGGGATGTGTCGTTCATCGAGGGATGGATGCCAACGAGTGTCGTGGATTCGATGAGGGAGGATGTGACGGGAAGGTTCGACCTGGTTGAAATGATGCCGTTTCCGCCGTCCGAGGACGACAAGCCGCCGATTCTTCTGAAGAACCGACGGATCGTGCGCCCCTACGAGCTCATCACGGAGCTCTACGGCATGCCCGCTCCGGATGGCGTGGACCCCACGCCACTTCTGTTCCCGTTTTTCGTCATATTCTTCGGGCTGTGCCTGACCGATGCGGGATACGGGCTGATTATGCTGGCCCTGATGATTTTCGCCATGATCAAGTTCCGCCACACCCTGGGGAAGACAAAGCTCGTGGGACTGTTGACCATCGGCGCGATCTCCACCATCGTGGCGGGAGCCGCCACCGGCGGCTGGTTCGGCATCTCCATCGTTGAGCCGGTCCATGCCGAGGACGTCACGGCGGCCCTGGCCGCAAATCCCGATGCGACTGTTGCGGTTACCTCACCGCTGAACAACTTCCTCTATCAGCTCAAGCTGTTCGACCCGGTGCAGGATACCATTACCTTCATGCTCATCTGCATCGTGCTGGGGGTGGTCCAGATAAACTTTGGATTGCTCATAAAAATGGTCATGAATCTCAAGCGGAAGAACTTCACCCAGGCCCTGTTCGTGCAGCTCGGGTGGATCATCTTTCTCGACAGCGCCGCGGTGCTCCTGACCCAGTTCATGGCCCCCGGACTCATACCGGCGTGGGGGGTCAAGACTGCAACCATCGCCATTCTCACGGCGGTGGCGGCCATCATCCTCTTTTCTCATCAGGAAGGCAACATCCTGGTGCGCATCCTCTGGGGCGTGTACGCCATATACGGCAGCACCTCGTATATGGGAGACGTGCTCAGCTATCTCAGGCTTCTGGCCCTGGGGCTTGCCACCGGTATCATCGCGGCGGTGGTCAATATCGTCGCCGGTATGGTTGCCAGTATCCCGGTGGTTGGGATTATCGCCGCAATTCTCATCCTGTTGGCGGGGCACGCGTTCAACATCGCCATCAACGCCCTGGGTGCGTTCGTGCATACCACGAGGCTCCAATATGTGGAGTTCTATACGAAGTTTTTCGAGGGCGGGGGGAGACCCTTCCGTCCCTTCGGAATAGAGACGAAATACGTTCTTATAGATGACGAAATGGAGAAATAATGTGACGGGATGTATACATCACCGTGAAAAATCCGCCAACTAAGCGGCGGGGACGGGATGATGACACCCTGCGCGACAAAGCCTTTTTCGGAGAGTTGACATGTTAGAGATCTTGCAGGAAAACATTTTTATGCTCACGGTGCCCGAGCTGGCGCTGCCCATCCTGGGCGCCGCCATCGCCGTGGTATTCGGCGGTTTCGGCTCCGCCATCGGTATCGGCACGGCGGCCCAGGTGGCCAACGGCGTGCTGGCCGAAGACCCGGATAAATTCGGAAACCTCCTCATCCTGGTTGCCCTTCCGGGAACCCAGGGTATATACGGCTTCCTGGGCGCGTTTCTGATTCTGAACCAGATAAACCTGCTCACCGGCGACCCGACCATTCCGGGAATGGCCCAGGCCTGGATGCTCTGTTTTGCGGGGATACCCACGGGGCTCTCCGGATGGATTTCCGGTATCAACCAGGGTAAAGTGTGCGCAACCGGCGTCAGCATGGCAGCCAAGCGACCGGACGCCATGATGCGGGCGGTTATTTACGGCGCCATGGTCGAGACCTATGCGATTCTGGGCCTGTTGATCACCATCCTGATGCTCCAGGGTATCGTCGTCTAACAGCGGTGCGGCGCTCACAGCGGCCGCAACGCAGGGGAACAGAACGGGAAACACCGTCTTGAGAAAAAGATAAGGTGATCGTATGTCCTTAGAGAACATCGTTGAAAAAATACTGTCCGAAGCTGCATCCACCGTAAAGGTGATCGATGGAAAGGCCGAGGAGGATGTCGAAAGGCTCAGGACACGGCTCGACGCCGACCAGCGGGAGTTGGACGAGGACGCTAAAAAAAGGTCGGAGGACGAGGCAGAAGAAATCGTCCGCCGCCAGACCTCTTCGGCCCGGCTCGAGGGGAGAAAGCGCGTGCTCGCCGCCAAGGAGAGCATAATAAACGAGGTATTCGCCGAGGCGAAAGCGAAGCTGCATGGCCTACCCGACGACGAATACCTGAAGCTCCTGTCCGGCCTTGCCGTCAACCATTGTGCCTCCGGCGATGAGATAATCATGCTGTCTCCGTCGGACAACAAGCGCCTCTCAAAGAAGCTGAAGACGTGGACTTCATCGATCAACGCCGCGCTCAAGGAGAAAAAACTTCCCGGCAAGGTCGACGTATCCAATGAGACAAGGAACATCGAGGGAGGCATCGTCCTTTCAAAGGGGAGGACGGAGATAAACCTGAGCCTCGATGTGCTTTTGGGAGAGCTGCGCTACGAGCTGGAGGGGCGGTTGACTGAGATACTCTTTCCGGAATCATAAAAATGTGCGGCGCCCGCCGTTTCGGCGAGGGTGAGTGGAGAAGTCGGGTATGGAGAACGGTGGGTCCTGTGGCGAGGGAAAGAGTGAGAATACCATACGTCGAAGATCGGCGGATGAAGGAATTTGACGGGATTTAACTGAAACACCCGACGGCATGATGGATGCATCGCGCCGTGACACAACGAGAAATAAACCGATGAATCAAATACCGGTACACCCCGCGTTGAAAAAAGACAGGAACCTGGATGTGGCGTTTTTCGGGTCCGTTGGTATGGGGAGCGTCTATCCGGTGGATTTCGACCTGTATCTCCTGTCAGGTCAGTGGAGATGGGGCAGCGACCGGCGATATACCTATGCCGCGGGATACATTAGAACCATCGAGCACCGCATGGTCGCCCATGATCGATTTCTTCGATTAGCGGAGGCGCGGCGGACCGAGGATGTATTCTCCATGCTGGGTGATACCGACTACGCGCAAGCCTACCAGGACGACATAGGCGCAACAGAGGCGGTATACGATATCAACAGTATCCTTTCTAACGAGGAAAAACGGGTGAGAACGCTCGTTGATTCCCTGAGCCAGGATACAGAGGTAACGGACCTCCTTTTCATCCCCTATGATTACTTCAACCTGAAGCTGGCCGTGAAGTCTGTCCATAGAGGGATGGACGCAAAGGAATCCTTCAGCGATCTGGGCACCATCTCTCCCTTGACGATACTCCAAGAGGTTCGAGAACCGGAGAAATCGGGAGACCTCCCCGGGCATCTGAAAGAAGCAGCGATCGCCGCACGTGATGCATATGACGCCGAGAAGCGTCCCGTGGATATAGATTTGGCGGTGGATCGCATTATGTATGAATATCTCATCGGTCGGGCCAAGTCCCTGCGGGAGCTGTTGCTCTATAAGCTTCTGGTTATGGAGGTTGATATCACCAACATCCTGACGTTTTTACGGCTTAAATGGCTTGAAGAGCCCCAGGCTGCGTTTCAGGAGGGTTTTATCGAAGGCGGCGGCATAGACCGTGCTCGATTTCTCGAAGAATACCCCAGGGAAATTGAGGAGGTGGAGACCGATTTCTTCGCTCAAACGGAATACACCGATCTGACCGGTGACGGAATACCCTACCTGAAAAACTCCACCACCTTCTCCCGCCTGGAGGCGCTGATGGACAACGAGATCCTCAGGTTGCTGGACAGGGTGCGGCTCATCAATTTCGGTGTTGAAGTGCTCATAGATTATTTTTATCGAAAGAACATCGAAATAAAGAAACTCAGGACCGTCGTTTTGGGGAAGGAAAACGGCCTTGCGGCTGACGATATAAAGATGAGGTTGGGATATGTCTCAAAATAAGGTGACGGTCATCGGAGATCGCGATTCGGTTTTGGGATTTAAAGCCCTGGGCGTGACGGTCATGACCCCCGGGCCCGGCCGAGTGCGGGAGTCTTTCAACAGGGCCGTCAAGGACGAGGCGGTGGTGATTTTCATCACGGAGCGTTTTGCCGAAGAGGTGCCCGACCTGATCGAAGATGTGGCCCATCGACCCATCCCGTCGGTGGTGACCATCCCCGACGCCGGCGGCAGCCGGGGCATGGGGTTGAAGAAACTGGATGACATCATCGTAACGGCGGTCGGATCCCGGCTTGCCATGGATAACGAGGAAGAATAGCGGCGTGTTCCGCACATCGATTGACAGACAACGGGACGAAGCGGAAAACGACCTGAACGGAAAATAAGGCGAATATACGGTATACGGTGGGTTTATGAAACAGGGAGTCATAACGAAGGTGTCGGGACCGCTCGTGGTGGCCGACAAGATGTCCGGCTCGAAGATGTTCGATGTGGTGAAGGTCAGCGAGGAAGGTCTCATCGGAGAAATCATCGAGCTCCACGGCGACAGCGCGTTTATTCAGGTCTATGAAGAAACCGGCGGCATCGGCCCCGGCGACCCGGTGTATCCAACCAATATGCCGCTATCGGTGGAACTGGGCCCCGGCCTGGTAACCTCCATCTACGACGGGATTCAGCGCCCACTGGACGTCATCAAGGAAAAGGCGGGGGATTACATCACCCGGGGCGTGGAGGCCCTGGCGCTGGATCGTGACAAGGTCTGGGATTTCGTCGCGTTGAAGTCCAAGGGTGATGAGGTGGAGGAGGGGGATATCATCGGCGAGGTCAAGGAGACGGTGGCCGTCGTCCACAAGATCATCGTCCCGATCGGCATCTCCGGTAAGATAAAGAAGATCGAGTCGGGCCAGTTCAAGATCGAGGATACGGTCTGCGAGATCGATACCGCGGACGGCACCAAAAAGATGAACATGATCCAAAGATGGCCGGTCCGCCTCTCCCGCCCATACAAGAGAAAAAAGACTCCCACGGAGCTTCTCATTACGGGCCAGAGGGTCGTGGACGCCTTCTTCCCCCTGGCAAAGGGGGGAACGGCGTGCGTGCCGGGTCCCTTCGGAAGCGGAAAGACCGTCATCCAGCATCAGCTGGCGAAGTGGGCCGACGCCGAAGTCATCGTCTATATCGGCTGCGGGGAGCGGGGAAACGAGATGACCGACGTGCTCCAGGAGTTCCCCCATTTAAAAGACCCCAAGACCGGTGAAACCCTCATCAACCGGACGGTGCTTGTGGCAAATACCTCCAACATGCCGGTGGCGGCCCGTGAGGCTTCGGTGTATACCGGCATCACCATCGCAGAGTATTTCAGGGATATGGGATATTCCGTGGCGGTCATGGCGGACTCTACGTCCCGATGGGCCGAGGCCATGCGGGAGATATCCGGACGGCTTGAGGAAATGCCCGGCGAGGAGGGCTATCCGGCGTATCTCGGAACCCGCATCGCAGAGTTCTATGAGCGCTCCGGCCGGGTGATCACCCTCGGCGGCGATAACCGGGAGGGAAGCGTCTCCATCATCGGCGCGGTGTCACCTCCCGGCGGCGACCTGTCGGACCCGGTGGTACAGGCGACGCTGCGGGTGGTCAAGGTATTCTGGAGCCTGGAGGACAAGCTGGCCTTCCAGAGGCATTTCCCGGCCATATCCTGGCTCAACAGCTATTCCCTGTACCATGACAACCTGGAGGAAAGCCTCAGAAAAGAGGTGGCCCAGGACATCGTGGAAAACAGGCAGGAGGCCATGAGAATACTCCAGGAAGAGGCGGAGCTGGCCGAGATAGTCAAGCTCGTGGGCGTCGATTCTCTGTCCACCCAGGACCGGCTGACCCTGGAAACGGCCCGGTCCCTTCGGGAGGACTTCCTCCATCAGAACGCCTTTCACGATGTGGACAGTTACTGTTCATCGAAGAAGATGAATCAGATGATAAAGCTTATCCTGAAACTGCACAATGTATCCACCGAGGCCCTCAACAAGGGGGTTCCCTTTGAAAGCCTTGAAAAGCTCAAGGTCAAGGAAGAGATCGCCCAGATGAAATACATACCGGAGACGAATATCAAGGAACTTGAAAGAATCTCAAACAGCATCGAGGGCGAGGTGGAGACCCAGGTGAAGGTATCCACCGAAGAGGACATCGTGCTCGGATTTTAAGGAGCGAAAACGGGGAACAGTAAATGCAGAAAGAATACCTGACGATAAAGGATGTGTACGGCCCGTTGGTGATCGTTGAAGAGATCGAGGGGGTCAAGTACGAGGAGCTGGTAACGGTGGAGCTGCCGGACGGAAGGCGGCGCACCGGGAAGGTCCTGGAGGTCGATGGAGACCGGGCGATGATCCAGCTCTTTGAGGGCACCTCCGGCGTTGATATCTACAACTCCCGTGTGCGGTTTCTCGGAAGGGGTATCCAGATACCTCTCTCGGAGGATGTTTTGGGACGGGTCTTCGACGGCATGGCGAATCCCATCGACGACGGCCCGCAGATCATCGCCGAAAAGAGGCTGGATATCAACGGCAACCCCATCAATCCATATGCGCGTGACTACCCGGAGGAGTTCATCCAGACCGGTATCTCCGCCATCGACGGATTGAATACCCTGGTTCGGGGGCAGAAGCTCCCAATCTTCTCGGGCTCCGGTCTTCCCCACAACCAGCTTGCGGCGCAGATCGCGCGGCAGTCCAAGGTGCGGGGCAGCGGCGAGCTTTTCGCCGTCGTGTTCGCCGCCATGGGCATCACCTTCGAGGAGGCCAACTACTTCATCAGCGAGTTCAACAAGACCGGCGCCATCGACCGATCGGTGCTCTTTTTGAACCTGGCCGACGACCCGGCCCTGGAGAGGGTGGCGACCCCCCGGATGGCCCTGACCGCCGCCGAGTACCTGGCGTTTGAAAAGGGGATGCACGTACTGGTCATCCTGACCGACATGACCAACTACTGCGAGGCCCTCCGGGAGATCTCCGCCGCCCGAAAGGAGATTCCGGGCAGACGTGGATATCCGGGGTATCTCTATACAGACCTCTCTTCTATTTATGAGAGGGCCGGGAAGATCCAAGGGCGGACCGGGTCCATTACCCAGATCCCGATTCTTACCATGCCTGAGGACGACAAGACGCACCCGATACCGGACCTGACCGGTTACATCACCGAGGGACAGGTTATCCTCTCCCGAGTGCTGCTTCGCAAGAACATAAATCCCCCCATCGACGTGTTGCCGTCTCTCTCCCGCCTGAAAGACAAGGGCATGGGGCCGGGAAAAACCCGGGAAGACCACGCGGACGTCAACAACCAGCTCTTCGCCGCATATGCCAGGGGCAAGGAAGCCCAGGAGCTGGCCGTTATTCTGGGCGAGGCCGCCCTCAGCGATATAGACAAGCTCTTTTTTGACTTCGCCAATACGTTTGAAGATGAGTACGTCTCCCAGGGGGAATATGCGGATCGAAGCATCGAGGAGACCCTTGACTTGGGATGGAAGCTCTTGTCTGTCTTCCCGACGGTGGAGCTCAAGCGTATCCGGCCGGAGTTCCTGAAGAAATACCTGCCCAGGTTCAAGAGCGAGGAGGCCGCCGCCAGCTAAGCGAGGGGCCAAGAGGGGGGCGTGAAACGGAGTAGGGCGATTAGGTGATGACGGGGCATGGTTGAAAGGTTAAAAGGGGTGATACCCCTTGAATAGGGGTGATACCCCGACAAGACGGATAACCGGATGAAACTCAACGTAAACAGCACCAGAATGGAGCTGATGCGGCTCAAGCGTCGGCTTGTTGTGGCGGAAAGAGGTCACAAGCTCCTCAAGGACAAACAGGACGAGCTGATGCGTCAGTTCATGGAGATCATTGAGGAGACCAGAAAAATCCGAGCCAGGGTGGAACGAGACCTGTCGAATATCCTCAAGCGGTTTATTCATATAAACGCCTTCATGGGTCCCGCACGGGTGGAGGAGGCTCTGGCCCTCCCCGCCGTGAAGATCAAGATGGATGTCTCGGTGATCTCCATCATGAACGTCAAGGTCCCCGAGATCACCTTCGAGGAGGAGGGAGCGCTGCGCTGTTACGGGTACGCCGGCACCTCCGGTGAGCTGGACCTCTACATCATGGAGCTGAGAAAGCTTTTTTCCGAGATGATCGTCCTGGCCCAGAACGAAAAGCGCGCGGAGCTTTTGGCCGACGAGCTGGTAAAGACCCGCCGGCGGGTCAACGCCCTGGAATACGTCCTGATTCCGAATATCGAGGAAACGGTGAGGTTCATCACCTTTAAACTCGATGAAATGGAGCGTTCGAACCTGTCGCGGTTGATGAAGGTCAAGGACATCGTGCGGGCGAAGTAAGGGGAGGCAATTGTTGGGGGAAGGGAGATGACGGGAAGGGACGACAAAAGGGAATGGGGAAGGTACCAATCGGGGGCGTGAGCCGACACACGGGGAAGAAGAAAACATGGAAAACGAACGCGGCGAGGGAACTCCTCACCGCGTTTTTTTACGAGTGTGTGAAATAAAGAAATAACTTGTGTATCCCCTCCGTATCGTGTATAGATGGGTAAAGAGTTACGTTCTGAAAGGAGAGGAGCACAGATGGGCACGACGGAGATAGAACCTGCACAGAACACACCGGCCGAGGAAAAAGAGCCCCGCCTTCCCACGGGCGATAACGCACAGGTTGAGGGGTACATGCCCAACTACCTGGCCCCCGCTATTATCGTGATGATATTCTGCTGTTTTCCCCTCGGAATCGTCGGTCTGATATATTCCACCCGGGTCAACGGATTGCTGATTGCAAAGGAATATGACAACGCGCGCACGGCGTCACGAAACGCCCGGATGTGGTGCTGGATTACCTTTGCGGTGGGTATCGTCTTTTGGTCCATGTATGTAGTTCTCTACATGGTCATCATCGGGTTTTTAGTCCTCGCGGACTCTTTGTAATCCTGACATGTCGCCCGGAGAAACAGACACATCGCAAGCCGGCCCCGGCATGTGGCAGATTCTCCTGGTGCCCGCGGCCGTCGTACTGTTCTGTGCGATGGTCCTTTTTTTCGACCCCGTCACGTCGATTATCTACCCCCCCTGTCCCTTCAGGGTTCTGACCGGCTGGTATTGTCCCGGGTGCGGTGCCCTGTGGGCCGTCCATGAACTGCTTTCCGGGAGGATCATCTCTGCCATTTCCAGCAACGCCCTGGCGGTCATCGCCGTTCCGATTCTTTTGGGGGCATATCTGGAGCGGGTCTATTGGTTCGTCACGAAAAAACGACTGCGCAAAAAGCCGCTTCAGCCGATCTGGATATGGGCAATTCTCGCCGTTATCATTATCTTCGCCGTTGTGCGGAACATCCAGACCTACCCATGTGCGTTTCTCGCCCCATAAGAAGCAGGGGACGTTTTCGAGGTGAAAGAGGCACTCAGGCACCACGGAAACGGATGTAATTATACCGGACATCACTTGACAGAAGAGAAAAAATGGCATACTCTACAAGCTTATTTCGACGGCTGTTTGAGTAGCGGTGATACCGCATGATTCGCTCTCGGTCTGCAAAGAAAGTGATCACATCACGAAAGAGGACATAACGTGACGCATTCCGGGGATATCGTATCGCCGAATCACCCGTCAGACGGCGCCATCGGGGTGTTCGACTCCGGTGTGGGAGGGCTGACGGTGCTCCGGGAAGTACTCCGGGCTCTCCCAAGTGAGGACTGTATATATCTGGGAGACACCGCCCGGATTCCCTACGGAAACAAGTCCCCGGAGACGGTGGTCAGGTTCGCCAGAAAGAACGCGGATTTTTTGGTTTCATTGGGCATCAAGTTCCTGATCGTGGCGTGCAACACCGCGGCATCGGCGGGAATGGACGCCATCCGCGAGCACGCGGGCGTCCCGACCATCGGGGTGATCCGCCCCGGGGCGGCCAGGGCCTGCAAAGTTTCGAAAAACGGCAGGGTCGGCGTCATCGGGACAAGGGCGACCATACAGAGCGGCGCATATGAGCGTGAAATTCAGGCAATAAATAGAGACATGCAGGTGTTCAGCACGCCGTGTCCGCTGTTTGTGCCCCTGGCCGAGGAGGGGTGGACCGATGACGACGTGACGGCGCTTGTGGCCCAGAGATATCTCGCGGAGATGGCCGCCAGGGACATCGATACCCTGGTGCTGGGATGCACACACTACCCGCTTTTAAAGACGGTGATAGCTCAAACCGTGGGGTATGAGGTGAAGATCGTAGACTCGGCGACCCCGGTGGCCCAGGAGGTAAAGGATATGCTCGCCGGACAAGGGATGGAAAACGGCGATGGACGAAAAAGAAAGGTCTCTTTTTATGTGACCGACGACCCGGACACCTTTGCGCGGGTGGGGGGGCCGTTTTTGGGAATCCCGATTACGGAAGTGACGCACGTGGATATTACCGCATAACGACGGAGACACCTCGAAACCACTCTGTTTCAGCCGAACCGCCGGCGGGATGTATATACAAGGAAATCATCAATGGCCAAGCCAGGACGACTCAAGAAAATCCGCAATATCGGCATCATCTCTCACATAGACGCCGGGAAGACGACCGTTACCGAGCGGATACTCTACTATACCGGCGTGTCCTATAAAATCGGCGAGGTCCACGACGGAGAGGCGATCATGGACTGGATGCCCCAGGAGCAGGAGCGGGGGATTACCATCACCAGCGCCGTTACCACCTGTCTCTGGCGGGATCACGAGATACATATCATCGACACCCCCGGTCACGTTGATTTTACCATGGAGGTGGAGCGTTCTCTGAGGGTACTGGACGGGGCTGTGGCGATATTCTCCGCGGTAGACGGCGTGGAGCCCCAGTCGGAGACGGTCTGGCACCAGGCGGATCGATATCGCGTTCCCCGGATAGCCTTTATCAACAAGATGGATCGCATTGGCGCGGACTGGAGGATGGTGCTGGAGATGATGCGGGAAAAGCTGGCGGTCACTCCAATCCCATTTCAGCTTCCCATCGGTGCGGAAGACACCTTTGCCGGCGTCGTTGACCTTTTGAGTGAAAGAAGCATCCTCTTTTCCGATGAGGATCAGGGGGCGACGGTGCTGTCCGAAGATATCCCGGATGATCTTATAAGTGAGGTGCAGTCGATGCGGGAGGCGGTCATTGAGGCCGCCGCGGATATGGACGACGAACTGGCGGAGAAGTTTCTTGACGGTCGGGAAATAACGAAAGATGAGCTGATATCGTGCCTGAGAAAGGGCGTTATCGCACGGAAGTTCGTACCGGTGTTCATGGGCTCGGGTCTGAAAAACAAGGGAATTCAGCCCCTCATGGACGCGGTGGTCGATCTGCTCCCATCGCCCGAGGATGTGCCGAATATACTGGGTTTTGACCCGAAGAGCGGGGAGGAGCTTCAGCGGGACACGAGCGAGGAGGCCCCGCTTTCGGCCCTGGCGTTCAAGGTACAGATGGATCAGGGCAGAAAGCTGACCTATCTCAGAATATATTCAGGAAAGATCAAGGTCGGTGATACGGTCTATAATCCGAGGCTGCAAAAGCCCGAAAAGATCGCCCGGCTCCTCAAAATGCATGCCAACAAGCGGGAACGCATAGAAACATCCGCAGTGGGGGACATCGTGGCGGCGATGGGGCTCAAGGAAACCACAACCGGCGATACCCTGTGCGACAGGAACAACCAGATACTCTACGAGTCGATATTCTTCAATGACCCGGTCATATCCCTGGCCATTGAGCCGAAGACCGTGGCGGACCAGGAAAAACTGGAGCAGTCGCTTCAGAAGCTCGTGGAGGAAGACCCGACGTTGACGGTCAGACAGAACGATGACACCGGGCAGACGATTATCTCTGGCATGGGGGAGCTGCATCTGGAGATCATGGTGGATCGTCTGCGGCGGGAATTCAACGTGGGTGCCAACGTGGGGAAACCCCAGGTGGTGTACCGGGAAACGATTACAGAGAGCGTCACGGCCGAGGGCGTGATCGATCGGGAGATCGCGGGGGATGCCAAATTCGCCGGCGTAACGCTGACCCTTTCACCCGTGAAACGGGGATCGGGGCTTTCTATCGTCAGCGAACTTCCCACAGACGGTGAAGGTGCCGTGAGTCCCGAATGGGTGGAGTCGGCGATCAGGTCCATTCGGGACACATCGACCACCGGTCCACTGATGGGCTATCCGCTGGTCGACGTGGAGATCAGGATTGTCTCCGCGAATATAAAAGAGGGACTCACCGATGAAATGGCATTCGCCATTGCATCGGGCATAGCCCTCAGGGAATGCGCTCAGAGGGGGAAACCGGTGCTTTTGGAACCAATCATGGATGTGGAAATCATCACCCCGGAAGAGTTCATGGGTGAAATCATCGGAGATATTAACACCAGGAAAGGGCATCTGAAGGGTGTGAATGTGAAGGGAAATATCAACCAGATACATGCTGATGTATCGCTGTCCAAAATGTTCGGGTATTCAACGGCGCTGCGCTCCCAGAGCCAGGGCCGGGCTACATTCACCATGCAGTTTTCCCGGTATGATCGTATGGAGGATGCACCATGAAGCGGTTTCTCTATGAGATCGTCTTTAAGCTCTGGTATCCGGTGGTGATCGTCTTCATAGGCGTCAGCACCACGTTTTTCGGTATCATCGTCATCATCGTCGGCCTGATACCCTGGATTGATCGTGATGCGAACTTTGGGAACCTCATCGGACGGCTCTGGTCCTGGCTGAACCTGAAGGTGGCCATGACCCGGGTCGATATAATCGGCAAGGAGAAGATTGACAGGAACAGATCATATATCGTCATGTCGAACCACCAGAGCCACTTCGACGTCTGGGCGCTGATCGCCTATATGCCGCTGCAGCTTCGATGGGTGATGAAGATGGAGCTCAGGCGTATACCGCTTTTCGGGTACGGCTGCAGCCAGCTGGGGATGATCTACATCGACCGGGGAGATTCGGAGAAGGCCAGGGAAAGCTTGGATGCGGCGAAAGAGAAGATTGCGAAAAGCGGCGTCTCTGTGGTGTTTTTCCCCGAAGGCACCAGGAGTTCCGATGGGGAACTCATGGAATTCAAGAAGGGCGGTTTCGTGATGTCCCTGGCGACGAACACCCCCATCCTCCCGGTGACGGTCAACGGCGGCAGGTACGCCCTTCCGAAGGGAAGGCCGTTTGCGATGAAGCCGGGGAGGATTGAGCTGATCGTGCACGATCCGGTGGAGGTTTCGGGCATGACCTATGAGGACAGAAACAAACTGATGGCGAAGATCAGGGAGACTATTTCATCGAAGATGGATATGGAGTACGGAAAGCAATATTGAAATAGGGAAAAGTAACGATTTCGGGAAAAATATTGGGAAAGAAATATATGAAGATTATATTACAGACGAAATTATCGGGCGTGTTGGCCCTTTTCCTTCTTGCCGTGGTACTGATTGTGCCGATTACCGCGGGTGCGGAGGATGACCCGAACGTACTGTTTGACCTCGGTGTGGACGCATTCAACGCGGGCGACTTAGAAGGCGCCATCGGTTATTGGGAGGAGGCGCTGCCGATATACAGGGCGAACAATGACCTGGAACACCAGGCGATGGTGCTCAACAATATCGGGCTGATGTACTACTACACACAGGACTATGCCCTTGCGGTGGAATATTTTTATCGTGCGCTGGAGATCGACCGGGAGCGGGGAATATATTCGGACATAGCCAATGATCTGATGAATCTGGGTATGGCCGCCTATCGTGTCGGCATGTACTATGAGGCGGGAGCGGCCTTTCTGGAGGCGGCTCAGAACTACAACGATCTGGGTATGAGTGAGGAACAGGCGAAGGCGATCTATAACCTGGCGCGGGCCTACTATGTACTGGATGATTATGAGACCGCTATCGCCATGTATGTAACCGCCGCGGAGCTGCATGGAAGGCTCGGTGACGGGCCTGCCTTCATGCAGGATATGGTCGGTGTGGGAGACATCATGGTCGATGTCGGGAGGATCGACAAGGCCCTGGACGCCTATAACACCGCCTTCGAGGCCGGAAAGAAGGCGAACGATACCGTATCCATGGTGTGGGTTATCACCCGAACGGCCGTCGCCCTGGGGAGTATCGGGAGATACGACGACGCCCTGGAGCGTCTGGAGGAGGGGGAAAGGCTCGTGAAAAATATAGACGAGATCGATTCCACCCTTCTGGTAATGACGACCCAGGCGGATATTATGGACAAATCCGGGGATTATGCCGGCTCCATCAAGGTTTACGAGAAGGCGCTTATGCTTGCAAAGGAAAATGAATATCCGGGTGAGGCGGGAAAAATCCTGACGAACCTCGGCATCATCTACGGACAGCTGCTCAGATTCGATGATGCGAAAGATTCGTTTTCCGAGGCCCGGCTCATGTATCAAGTGCTGGGCGACGGCCTCAGCGAGGCGAAGGTGGTGACAAACCTCGGAAAACTCGCCCTGGAGATGAACGATACCGAAGAGGCCCTGGACTATTTTACCGAATCCAACGAGATGTTCATCTCCTACAGGCAACAGCGCCTGGTGGCGGTGAACCTGCTGAATATAGGAGAAGTGCTGATTGCCACAGGCGGATTCGACGATGCCGCTGATGCCGTGGAGGATGCGCTTTCGCTATTAAACGAGATGCCCACGGGCACCGAGCGCTACGTGGCAAGATCCCTTTCATATCTCGGATTTCTCAAGTATATGGACGGGGAATATACAGACGCGGTCGGCGATTTCAACGAGTCGTTGACGCTGTTTCGTGACGAGGGCGCGAGTGTATACGAGGCCGATGCGCTGATCGGGATGGGGATGTCGCTTTTGGCCCAGGACCGTACGGATTTGGCCGCCGGATATTTTGAGGAGGCCCAGCGCATCGCGGATGAGCTCTCCATAACCGCACTGGGGTGGCGGGCGGTATACGCCCAGGGGCTGCTTGCCGACGCAGAGGGAGACAAAGACATCGCCCTGGCCCGGTATGAGGACGCCCTGTTTCGCTCTTCGAGCCTCCCAGGTATCGGTGAGGATCTGTTGGGCGCCCGGATTATCACTCTTGATGGCCTGATTGAGCACCTGGCTCTGGCACATGAGGCGAACGGATTGTTCGATAGGGCTGAAACGGTCAGGAAGATCGGGAATGATATACACACACGGCTTTCCCTCTTTACCGGAACAGATGCTATCGGCGGCGACATGACGTATGCCGAGAAATACGTCGAAGCCGTGGGTGTGGTGCGGTATTATGAAAAGAAGCTTACAGAAGACGCCGGCCGGGGTGGAGACAACCAGGACACATTCACCATCATAATCCTCAAGTCCCAGGGAGAGGTGTTACATGTGGTGGATGAGGCGAAAAAGAAGGCCCCGACGTTTTATGAAACATACATGGTAGACCTCGGCGGCGTGTAGCCTCCGGGCCAGTATCGGCGATGCACGGGGGATCGTCATCGATGATCGTGGGCGGCCCCAAAGAATACAAGGGACGCTCGAGGCGAAGTATATACAACATACCATATAAAAACTGACCGCCGGTATAAAATCTCCTTGATTTCTCCACTCATCATACCTATAATTGAGGCCGATCGGAGGGGTGAACACCGGGCTTTACTTTAGCGAATATGCCGGCACTGTTTGATACGTATACGACCAATCATCCAGAACGTCATCATTCTTTCCATCAGCCGGTTCCGACCGATTCATCCCAAAAATGTGCCCGAATGGTTTTTCGGGACGGTTTTTCGTCGCCGTGTCGTTTTATCCATCGACGACGGCATCATATCGAACGAGGAGGGATGAAACATGCAGGAACGCATCTGGCACAAGTCATATGTGCCCGAAGTACCGCCGGAAATCGAGATCGAAGAAATTACTCTTCCGGATATTCTCACCCGAACCGCACAAAAATATCCCAAACGGACCGCCCTGTTCTTTATGGGCAAGGAAATTTCCTATGCAGAGTTTGATAAACTCGTCAGCCGCTTTGCCAATGCGCTGCTCGATCTCGGTGTGAAAAAGGGAGACCGGATTGCACTGCTGTTGCCGAGTATTCCCCAGATCGTCATCGCTTATTACGGCTCGTGGCGGATGGGTGCGGTACCGGTGCCGTGTAATCCGCTCTACACCGACCGGGAGCTGGAGCACCAGTTCAACGACTCCGGATCAACGGTATTGGTCACCCTGGACTTGCTGGCGCCCCGGATGCTGGCCCTCAAACCGAAGACGAACATCAAGACCATCATCACCGCTCACATAAACGATTATCTTCCCTTTCCGAAGAAACAGCTCTTCCCCAGGCTGAAAAAGGGGATGTATTATCCCTATGAGCCGGCTCCAGATTATTGTCAATTCACAGACATTATAAAGAACGCGTCATCGGAGTACACAGGCCCCGGCCCCGGAATGGATGATCTTGCCGTCATCCCCTACACCGGTGGAACCACCGGACGATCAAAGGGGGTGATCATCAATCATAGAAACGCCACGGCCGTTACCCAGATTACCCGGGCGTGGTATTTTGACGTGCAGGATTCGCCGGAACGGGAACTGTCGGTATTTCCGCTATTTCACATGGCGGGATTCACCGCCGTTATGAACATATGCGTTATAAACGGATGGACGGACATACTCATCCCGCGACCGGAGCCACAGGCGGTGATGGATATGATTCTGAAGTACAAGCCGACGATCATACCGGCCGTCCCCACCATATACGTGGGGCTTTTGGAGTTGGAGGAATTCAAGAAGCATTCGTATCCGTACGTCAGGGGATTTTTCTCCGGCGCCGCTCCCTTGGCGATGGAGACGATCACCGGTCTCAGAGAAGCCACGGGAGCCGATATCGTGGAGGCATACGGCATGACCGAGTCGACCACCATTATCACCATGACCCCCTGGCGGGGAAAGCTCAAGGCGGGGAGTGTGGGACCTCCGATATGCAACACCGATTTGAGGATCGTGGATTTGGAAACGGGGACAAAGGATATGCCCATCGGCGAGGAGGGGGAGGTGATTTTCAAGGGTCCCCAGATGCTTCAGGGGTATTACAACATGCCCGAGGAGACCGAAAACTCCATTCGGGACGGGTGGTTCTATACCGGAGATATCGGGAAATTGGATGAGGACGGGTATCTGTACATTGTCGACCGGAAAAAAGACATGATTATCGCCGGCGGATACAATATCTTCCCCCGGGATATCGATGAAATCCTTTTTGAACATCCGAAGGTCATGGAGGCCTGCGCGGTGGGAGTGCCGGATCAGTATCGGGGTGAAACGGTCAAGGCGTTTATCGTGTTAAAGCCGGGTGAAACGATAACAGAGAAGGAAATGGACGCCTACTGCAGGGAGAAGCTTGCGGCATATAAGGTGCCGAAAATATATGAGTTTATCGATGAGCTCCCGAAATCGGCGGTGGGCAAGATACTCAGGAGAAAACTCCGGGATATGGAAATTGAAAAGATGAAAAAGTAATACGGGTTCGTCGGGTCATCGATCACCGACGCTGCATCAAGCCCTGGGACGAAAAAACAGTTTCGTACCGGGGCTTTTGACGTTGTTGTGTCGGAGCTGTATGAATACATGTTCTTATACGATCCGTAAAAGGACGGCATGGGGAAAATATGGAGCGGCATCGTCTGAAAGAAAAGGGTTGCCGAAAAATGCTGAAATTTTGTATATTAAAGCCGTGTGTTACATCATCGGTCGAGCGATGATACATGTGGATATGCTTCAAGGGACGATTCAACAACACATGGAGTGAGTTATGACAGGAGAGATAATAGGCATCACCAGCATGGCGTTTCGAAGCACCATCGATTCCATCGAGGATATTCTCGGAACCCATGGAAAAAATTCAGTGCTCCAGTATGCGGGATTGGCGGATCTCATCGATTCGCCGCCGGATTATGACATGGAAACCCACGTTCAGCCGAATGAAAAGGTGACGAACTTTTTCGAGGCGGTGCGGGTGATCATGGGGGACAAGGGGTATAACCTGCTCATGTTCCGGGCCGGCGTGGGAACCATCAAGACCGTTGTCATGCAACACAAGCCGTTTCAAGACCTGGTAGCGATGGATATAGATATCCGGGACAAGGTACAGCTGGCCTATATGGGGTACATTGCCAGCACAGGGGACGATCCCGATGAGACCGTTGAATTTCACCTGGACGAGAACACGGTGATTATGCATTTTCCCCATTGCAATGAGTGCAACGAGATGATTAAGGATGAAGAGAAGATATCCGGATTTGACAAACCGGCGTGTGCTTTTGTGAGGGGACTGGTGCACGGAGTCATGCAGGTCTTGGACGCCACCCTCAAAGTAACCAGCACCGAGGAGACGTGTCGCGTCTTGGGAAGCGATGAGTGTCGGTTTCGGATCATCTTCGAGGAGCGGTAACGGGAGGAAAATCATCCGAAGAATCCAAGAAGGAGGGGACAATCCCCCTCCTTCTTCAGAATGACTCCAGTTTTTTCCATAAAAAAGGGAGGGCGAAAAGCCCTCCCTTATTCGTTCGGTGATACGTGAAGTCTTAGGAAACTTCGCGATTTTTCACCAGATCGTCCACAACGGCGGGATCGGCCAGTGTGGAGGTGTCGCCGATTCCCTCGGGCTGATTCTCAGCGATCTTCCTCAGGATACGGCGCATGATCTTACCGGAGCGGGTTTTGGGCAGGCCGTCTGCGAACTGGATTTTGTCCGGAGTGGCTATCGGGCCGATCTCCTTGCGGACATGCTGTACCAGTTCCTTCTTGAGCTCGTCGGATTTTGCCTCACCGCTGTTCAGGGTCACGTAGGCGTAGATGCCCTGGCCCTTGATGTCATGCGGGAATCCGACAACGGCGGCCTCGGCTACCTTGGGATGGGCGACCAGGGCGCTCTCAACCTCGGCGGTACCCATGCGGTGACCGGAGACGTTGATAACGTCGTCGATGCGGCCGATAATCCAGTAATAGCCGTCCTCGTCCCTGCGGGCGCCGTCGCCGCTGAAGTAGTACCCCGGGTACTGGACGAAGTAGGTTTCCTTGAAGCGTTTCGGGTCGCCGTACACGCCGCGCATCTGGCCGGGCCAGGAACGCTTGATGCACAGTGCTCCCTCGCCGGGACCCTCGATTTCCTTCGCGTCGGCGTCGACCAGGCAGGTCTCCACGCCGAAGAAGGGCAGGGTTGCACTGCCGGGTTTGGTGGGCCATGCGCCCGGGAGCGGGGTAATCAGGATACCGCCGGTCTCGGTCTGCCACCAGGTATCGACGATGGGGCATTTTCCCTTGCCGATGTTGGTATGGTACCAACCCCATGCCTCCGGGTTGATCGGCTCGCCCACGGTGCCCAGAAGTTTGAGGCTGGAGAGATCACGTTTCTTGACATGATCCAGGCCTTCCTTTGCGATGGCGCGGATGGCCGTGGGGGCGGTGTAGATGATGTTGACTTTGTACTTGTCCACGATATCCCAGAAGCGGCCCCAGTCCGGATAGGCGGGAACGCCCTCGAACATGATGGAGGTGGCGCCGTTAGCTAGGGGGCCGTAGACGATGTAGGAATGTCCGGTCACCCAGCCGATGTCCGCCGTACACCAGTATATGTCGCCGGGATGATAGTCGAATATCATCTTGTGGGTAAACGAAACATATACCATGTATCCGCCGGTGGTGTGCAGGACGCCCTTGGGCTTGCCGGTGGAGCCGGAGGTGTAGAGGATGAACAGCGGGTCTTCCGCATCCATCTCCTCACAGGGGCAGTCATCACTGGCTTTGGCCATCAGGTCTTCCCACCACAGGTCGCGGCCTTCCTTCCAGTTGCACTTGATTTTATCGCCCACGCGATTGACCACGATAACCTTCTCGACCTTGGTGCCTTCGATGGCCTTGTCGGCGTTGTCCTTTTGGGGAACGGCCTTGGAGCCGCGGAAGGTGCCGTCGCAGGTGACCAGCAGTTTGGAATCGCAGTCAATGATACGATCCTTGAGGGCGTCGGCGGAGAACCCACCGAACACAATGCTGTGGATGGCGCCAATACGGGCGCATGCCAGCAGGGAGATGGCCAAATGCGGGATCATCGGCAGGTACAGGGTCACTCGATCGCCCTTCTTGACTCCCTGATCCTTCAGGACGTTGGCGAACTTGGAAACCTCGCTGTGCAGTTCCTTGTAGGTATATTTCCAGTCTTCGCCCGGCTCATTACCCTCGGCGATGAGGGCGATCTGATTCTCCCTTTCGGTGCCCAGATGTCTGTCCAAGCAGTTGTAGCAGGCGTTCAGCTTACCGCCGATAAACCATTTGATGTCGCCTTCCTTGTAATTTTCCTCGTTTACCTTGTTCCATTTCTTGGACCAGGTAATGTACTCATCGGCAATCCTACCCCAGAAACCATCGGGATCCTTCAATGATTCGGCATAGAGCTTTTCGTATTCTTCTCGGCTCTTGATGTATGCCTTACCGGTGAAGTCTTTCGGCGGTGCAAAGCTTTTGCCCTCGAATGCACTCGCTTTTTCATCAGCCATGTTAATAACCTCCTTACAGCCTTGGTGCGTTTTTTTATATAACGCGATTTACAGAAACAGGTTCGGTTGCAAAAACAGAGAGGGCGGGAGGGTATCTCCCGCCTCCCCGGTTGTTGATTGTGTTACGCCTTTACGGGCTTCTTGATGATCAGTGCCAGGACCGATGCGATCAGGCACAGCACGGCGGCCGGGATGAACGCTCCGAGATAGGAGCCGGTGGCGTCGAACACCTTTCCGCCCAGCGTCGGGCCGATGATTCCGGCGATGCCGTAGGCGGTGAAGACCAGGCCGTAGTTGGCGCCCAGGTTCTTGGCGCCGAAGAAGTCCGCGGTGGCGGTGGGGAACAGAGCGAAGTTGCCGCCGAAATTAAACCCGATCAGGGCTGCGGCGATATAAAAACCCCATTCGCTGCGGCCGAGCCAGAAAAGGATGGCCATCATAACCGCCTGGAATAACGTCATGGCGAAGATCGATTTGGGGCGGGTCAGCTTGTCTGATACCGAACCCCAGGTAATGCGGCCGATACCGTTAAGCAGGGAGTAGAAGATCGCCATGGCGGTTCCCGCGATGGCCGAAGCCCGGGCGGCCACGTCTGCGGTCGCATAGGTTTCCAGCGCGTCGATGCCGAAAAGCTTGATGTTACCGATGACCATCAGACCGGCCAGAGCGGAGAAGACGAACATGATCCACAGGAAGTAAAACTGGTAGGTCTTCAGCATTTCTCCGGAAGAAAAATCGTCGGAGCCAGCTCCTCCGGCGGATGCCGGAGCCGGGGGCTCCCAACCGGCGGGTTTATAACCTTCAGGGGGATTTTTGACGAAGATGGATCCAATCAGCACCGCCGCGGCGAAGATAATGCCGTACAGCAGGAAAACCTTGAGAACGCCCATAGTGGCGATCAGATGAAACCAGCTTCCGGCCAGCTTGATCCAGATCAGGGCGCCGAAACCGAAACCGGCCACGGCCAGTCCCGTAATCATACCTTTTTTATCCGGGAACCATTTGACCCCGGCGGCGATGGGACAGACGTAGGCCAAACCGATGCCTGCGCCGCCGATGATGCCGATGCAGATGAGCTGCCCGAGAAAGGTCCCGCCAAAGAAGCTTGCCAGCACATATCCAATACCGAGAATGATACCGCCGGTAATGGCGACTTTCTGCGGGCCGGCCTTATCCTGCCAGCGACCCGCAAGGATCATCATGATGGCGAACGACAAGAGCCCCACGGCGAACACGAACTGGGATTGCGTTGCGGTGAAACCGAATTCGGTAAATCCGTCGGATTCCTTCCCGGTCAGATACGGTGTGAACACGGACCAGGCATAGATCGCACCCAGTACGAGCTGGATGAGGATGGCTCCGAAAACCACCCACCATCTGTTCATGGTTTTTCCTTCAGACATGAAAGTTACCCCCTTGGTCATAAACAATAAGTTGATCAATATATAAACGGAAACAAAATTCCCTTTATCGACACTGAATCAATGAAAATGCGTCGAAAAACAAAATTTCAACCAAGCATATTCAACGAACTATAGAAAAAAAATGCTGAAATGTCAAGTAAAATATGAATGACGATTCAATCACTTACTCTCGGATTCTCACTACATTATGGACGCATTCGGTTAAAAAATATGTCAATTGTATGCAAAAACATTGTATTAACAGGTGGTGTGCTTGAGACAGATACAGACCGTCTGTGTCGAGACAGTCATGTCTGCACAAACAAGGCCGCCTCCGATGATACGGAGACGGCTCGGTTTTTAAAGATGTGTCGCCGTCTTCTGAAACGATATCGACAGCGGCGTCTTAAATCAGAGGCTTTCCAGTTTCTTCTTCGCCAGGTCGGACTGGGGCTCATCCGGATACTTATCGATGAGTTCCATCAAAAAGGCTCGAGCGCTCCCTTCGTCTCCCAGCTCGGCAAAGGCATACCCGATTTTAAGATATGCACTGGGCACCTTGTCCGCGCCGGGGTAGCTGTTGATGACCTTGTCATATTCCAGGATGGCCATTTCATACTCTCCCTGAGAGTAATAGCATTCACCGATCCAAAATTGTGCGTTGTCGGCCAGGGAGGATTCGGGATAGGTGGCGATAAAGGTGGAAAAATCGTTGATTGCATCGGTGTAGTCGCCGTCCTGATACCGTTCATACGCGGCGTAGTAGATTTTGTCTCCCTCTTTGCCGATGGGGGAAGGTGTGGGAGTGGTATCCGCAGGAGGGGTCGTTGCGGGTGATGGCGGCGCCGGGGCGGTATCCGGCGTCGTCGGGGGTGTTGTCACGGGCGCCGATGATGGTGTGATCCCCAGCTCCGCCTCGATGGCCGCAAGCCTGGTTTCGATGGCGTACAGGCGGTTTTCCAGGTCGACGATGGTCCTGTTTACCACATCCGACAGGATGGAAAGCTCATCGGCCTGGCTGTCCGACTCGTGCTGGAGAAGTTCATACGAGCCGCGAAGCTCCCTCACCTCTTCCGAGAGGATATCGTAGTTCGCCCCGGACGCGGCTTTCTCATCGTATCGCGCACTCATCAGGTCGTCCACGTCTCTCCTCAGGTAACTTACCTCCCGTTCCAGATCTGACTGCCCCGAAAGCGTGACACAGGAGGCCAGACCGATCGCCGCGAATACGAGAAGCAGAGCCGTTACGGCCCGCTTCAGACCTATAGAAATTCCATGTTTTGTCATTATCAGTCTCCTTTATACGGTCACGAATCATGTAATATGTGCGACCGATTTATCCGTGACACAAACGAAAGCAATTATCGATTGGGACATCCCTTACGGACGATTCGTTCCATTATACAGCGGAGCGCTTCATGCATCAAGCAGAAGTATTTCAGAGCATTGACAAGCGGTGAATCCTCGGGTAGTATGTGCCCACGTGTTGCTTTTCCATGAAACGAATGAAGTATTACATCATCTAAATGAATGAAACAAATAAAAACGACTTTAATGCGCTCACCGATGATGAGCTTGTAAAACGGGCCCAGGAGAACGATTACGAATCCTTCGAGGAGCTGGTCAGGCGGTATGAAAAGAAAATCTACGGTCATGCCGTTCGCATGCTGGGAAACCCGGAAGACGCCGAGGATGTTCTTCAGGAGACGTTTCTCAACGCGTTTCGGGCCCTCGAGTCGTTCCGGGGAGAGTCAAGTTTTTCCACCTGGATCTATCGTATCGCCACAAATAACGCCCTGATGAAAATAAGAAAGTCGGGGCGGGGATATACGGAATTTGAGGATGAGATTCCTCCGCCGGAAATGATGCGGGATCGGCCGTACAGTTGGTTTGAGCGGAATCCCCGGGAGGCCTTTCTTGAAAAGGAGCTGGTTGACATACTGAATAAGGCGGTCAACGAGCTGCCGGAAAAATATCGGGCCATTTTTCTGTTGCGAGACGTGGAGGGATTTTCAACCCAGCGGGCGTCCGAGGTTCTGGGGATATCGGAATCGGCGGCGAAATCCCGACTTCACCGAGCTCGAATGTATCTACGGGAATATCTGGAAAAGACATTGGATGGGGAATTCAAATCGAAAAAAGGGTGAGGGAAACCCGACGGAATGCGATAGGTTCTGTGAACTGCTGTCATGTTATCTTGACAATGAGTTGTCATCGGACAAATGCAGAGAGCTTGAACGGCACATGAAGGAGTGTGACATCTGTCGGGGTTTTTTCGAGTCTTTCGAGTTGACTATAGAGCTGTCTCACAAGATCGGCGGGTGTGAGGAATACAAGATGCCCGAAGAGGTGGGACGGCGGCTTCGTGAAATTCTGCGCACAAGATGCAAGGAATGCTGACGCCGTTTCTGTGTTCTCGTCTGTATTCGATCTTTTTAATACCTTTGCCGCTCTGGGCCGATGCCTTCATGTGTGAGGGGGCGTGTGTGGCCTGATCGGCCGTATGTATCATGAAACGAAACATCATTCGCATCACAGGCATCGCTGTCGGTTTCGGCCTTGGGGTCGGGGCAAGCGTTTTGACGGGACGAATGGGCGTTACCTGAACGATGCTCTGCAGTCCCTGGATTGCCGGCGCCGTCGGCGGGATGCTGGGACTGCTCGTGGTCTGGGACGGACCACAGGATACCGCCGAATGACACATCTCACCTGTTGACAAAGGAATGGTGATCATACCATGACGACATCTCAATACGATATCCTGATAATCGGGGCGGGCCCGGCGGGTTTGACCGCGGGGTTGTACGCATCCCGGGGAGGCATGAAAACCATCCTGCTCGAGAAGATGGCCCCCGGGGGCCAGGCCGCCACGACCGACGTTATCGAAAACTATCCCGGCTACCCGGAGGGAGTATCCGGTCCCGCCCTCATGGAGTCCATGGAAAACCAGGCCCGCAGATTCGGTGCGGAAATCGTCACGATTACCGAGGTAACCCGAATAATACCGGAAAACGACTTTTTTACCGTTGAAACGTCGGGAGACGCCTATACCGCAAAGAGCGTTATCGTTGCCTCCGGCGCCGAGCCGAAACGTCTGGGTATTCCGGGGGAGGGGAAATTCACCGGCAGGGGGGTGAGTTATTGTGCGGTGTGCGATGGGGCGTTTTTCAGGGATACGGACATCGCCGTTGTAGGCGGAGGAAACGCGGCGGTGGAGGAGGCCTTATACCTGACGCGATATGGAAAAAAGATATACCTGATTCACCGCCGGGACCGCCTCAGGGCCGACCGGGTGCTTGCCGAACGGGCCTTTCGCGATGAGAAAATCGAGATCGTGTGGGATACGGTGGTGGATGAAATCAAGGGCGAGGGCGGGGTGTCGGAGCTTGCCATCCGGAATGTCAAAAATAATGCCGTAAGCGCGTTAATGGTGGAGGGCGTGTTTATCTATGTCGGCTTTCAATCGAATACGTCATATCTTGGCGATCTGGTCGATTATGACGATAACGGATTTATTATCACCACACCGGACATGGCCACATCAAACCCTGGGATCTTCGCGTGCGGCGATGTACGGTCAAAGAAGCTTCGCCAGGTTGTCACCGCTGCGGGGGACGGGTCGATCGCCGCTTTTTCTGCGGAAAAACATATTGAAAAGCTTGAAAATCGTGAATATGGAGAATTCAGCGCCCCCTGACGGGCGTTCACAAGGGAGTAAAGAGAATGCCTCTCTACGAATATAAATGTAGGAAGTGCGGTCACGTCTTTGATGTGATTCACAAGATATCCGAAGACGCCCGGGATGTTCCATGTCCCGTATGCGGCACGAAGGACCCGGTCAAGCAGATGAGCGCCGTATCGTCGGTAACCGGCACAGGCACATCCGGTACCGTATCCGGCGGATCGTGCGGACCCGGCGGTGGAGGATTCACCTGAGCGAGGTGAGGAACGTTCTCCCGGGATTGGAGACGACATGACATGTCCCACGCACAGACACAAATGTAATTCCGACGGGACTGTTTGAATAAGGAGGATTTCCCCGGCAATCGGACTCCGGCGTATGCCGGGTCCGACGTTTTTTTCGGCGTGTTACTCATAAAAATCGGACGGAGTGCAAGGGTAAAAATCTTTTTTATGAATGGGGGCGAATCGTCCCCGTTTTTTTTTAAGATCTCTGTTGATGATGGCCGGGTTTGGAATAGGCGATAGTCCGAGGGATACGTGTATTGACATACACGGCCGCAGGTCACTAGCTTTTCATAAAATAGATGTTGGAGAAAAAGGCGTATACTGTAGATGGTTTTTTTACTTGACAGTAAGGTACATATCTGTTTCTATTGTGTAAACATATTATGTTGCGCATCGAACGTCCACGTTTTTCGGACAGAGTTGGTATGAAGATACAGATATACAAAAAGATAACCGTATTCGGTGGTTTTGCCGTTCTCACTTTTCTCCTTTTCTTTTCCCCCATTTCCGCTACCGGAGTCACCTGGGAAGACGGTCGGGCGACCATCGATTATTCCATGGAAGTATATTACGAGGAAGTATACGGAAACGTTGACCGCTCCAACCTGGATATCGATAACGAAAATTTTCCCCACAAACATCACGACAACTGGCACTACAACGAAAGTCTTCGATTCAGGCTGGACCAAAAACTCTCGGAAAAAATGGCCCTTGAGTTTTTTGCGTATATCCGAAATACCACCGATAAGCAAATCATGGATCATCGTTGGTATCTCCTGCAGATATATCTGCGCCTGTACGGAGATGATTTCGAACTTGCCGTCGGAGATATAAGCGAATACTATACGAAATATTCATTCAATAACACGTTTCTGGGCGTAAAGGCATGGTATAAACCCTCTCCCTCCTTCAAGTTTCTGGCCCTCGTCGGTCAGAACAGGGAGCCCTGGGATGATGAATATCGACATACGTTCGCCGGCGGGCGAATCGAATATACACCCAAGTCCGAATATCTTTTCGGCATGACCTACCTTCACGATGAGGTGACCTGGCTCTATTGGCGGGTGCGCGAGAATCCGGAATACAATTCAAACGTCAAGGATTACTCGAATGACATCATCTCCGCCGATTTCAGGGTGAAACTTCTGGAGAGAACCCTCCTGGTGAGAGGGGAGGGCGCCTGGAGTTATTATCACGAGAACAGGCGTGACTACCTGGCCGACGCCTACGACGGCTTGGCAATGTATGTGGAGGCCGATTATCGTCCTATTCGATCCCTAAAGCTCTCCTTTGATTATGAGTACGTGGAACCTGATTTTGTCACCGTCATGGGCACGGCCGCCCGGGACAGGGAGACATTCAAGGGTGAGGTTCGATATACCCCCACCAGCAATTTGAAGCTCTGGGCGGAATACAAATATACACGAAACCTTCTTGACCTTGATTCAGACGCCGAATATCGCACGTATCGCTCATATTATGAGACCGGCGCCGAATATCAACCCTTTCACGAAACCGAGGGGTATTTCCAGAGGCTGAAGCTGAAGTTTCAGGGCAAATTGTACTCCAGTTATTCAAATGATTCACCCCGCAGTGTCGACAAGGACACCTATGATCTGAGCTTCGTCGTCTCGAATCGATACAATACCATGTACTACTCGCTGGAGTATCGACTGCGCTATACCAATGATCATACCACCGACGGTACGGACAGAATGAGTAACTCGTTCGCCGTAAAGTGGGGATATACCTTCGACGCACTGTACCTCAGCTGGGATATATACTGCGGCTATAAATTTGAGTACAAGACGACAATGGAATACGGCCCGTATAAATTGTATGAGGATAACATTCAGATTCTGGATGCGGGTCTGGGCGTCACCTACGAGCCGACAAAAACCACATTGCGTCTGTCGTATCTCGGGGTCATCTCATACCTGGAGGAGGATGATCGCTACGATACCAGAAGAAACAGCACCAAGGCGGCACTGGAGCAGGTGTTATACGAAAACGATACCATTACCTCAACACTGGTTCTGAGTTTTGAGAATATGGATTATCATACCGATGATACCGGAAACAGTTACGGAGAAAACATCTATAAGGCCACACTGAATCTCCGCTTCTAACTCTTCTGCGAAAATCCTCCTTTCAGGTTCGGGTGGACGGTAAGGCGGGGTATCTATAAAAAAATGCGAGAACGCCGGATGGATGCCGGCGTTTTTTTGCATCAAAACTCGTGATGATTGAGACAGGAGAACTGATACCGCACCTGGAGAATATGTGTGACAACTATGACTGAGGTGAGACCAAAATGAGCGTGAGGATATCACAGGCGCTGAAGATTGCCGTCGCTTTGTTTCTTGTATCGACCGCGGCCGTTGCGGACGATACCGCTCTGGAAGACCTGTCGGTTGGAGATTCATTTATCCGTCCCGAACGGATCGTCCCTCATGAAGAGGTGGAGGTAAAACTGATAGTCGAAAATAAAGGGAACTTCCCGGTCACATGCATGGAGAGTATCAGTGTAAACGGCGAAGAGATCGAGCGAAGAGAACTGTCCCTTTCGGCACAGTGGGAGACATCAACACTGTTTTACATCATCATCCCCACCGAGGGTGCGTATCTTCTTACTTATGATGTGTTGTCTCCGGACGGATCCGAGCGACGCACCCTCTGGGAGGGGGAGATGCATGTTGACGAGGCTCCCCTCACCGGTGTGTATCTGACAATCAGCGGCAGGCTGGGCGTTTCTCCGCCGTTTCCCGAGGAGGGGGAGGATGTGGAGCTCTCGGTGATTGTAGAAAACAGGGGAGATGAACGGGCGGATGCGGTAACCATGTATTTCTATGAGGACGGTCATGCCTTTGAGCGATTCGTTGAAGATATCCCCCCCCGCGATGCAGTGGAAGTCACAACCTACTGGACCGCTGATGAGGGCGAAAGCTACCTGGAGCTGGTTGTCGACCCGAAGGGTGAGTATACCGGTCGAAAGATCAGATACAAGGTCGGTCGGTGGATAGACGTCGGACGTTGATCTGATAATGATTCGTTATAATTTTCTAATTATTATTTTCTTGCCCTTCCTGATTGAGTGTGTTACAAGTGTACGAATATTTCAATGGGGTATTATTTTTACATGCCCCTGAGAAACGAAATGAGACAAAACAAGGAGGAATGCAGTTTATGAAACGATTAGCTCTGTTTGTTGCGATATGTGTTATTGTCGCCATGAGCATACCCGCTTTTGCCGCAGACGTGAAAGTGGGAGTAATCGATCTTATCAAGGTGATCGATCTGTCCGAACCGGGGAAAAAGGCGAAAACCGAGCTGGAGTCGAAGCTTACCACCGCCGAAACGGCCGTAAAGAAAAAACAGGAAGAAATCCTCAAGATGAAGGAGGATATCGAGAAACAGGCTCCCATGCTTTCCGCAACCGCCTTGGCCGAAAAAAAGCGTCAGTATGAGGATGAGCTTCTCGAACTGCAGCGGATGGCGGAGGATTATGACTACCAGCTTCAGAATCAGTATTATGAATTGACCGCCATCATTTTCACACAGTTAAGCGAAGTTATCGAAGATCTCGGCAAAAGCGGCGGATATACCTTGATTCTTGAAAAAAACGGTGCCAGTGTTATCTACTTTCCAGAGAGTGTAGATATCACCGATGAGGTTATCAAGGAGCTCAACAATAAGTAGCCTCTCCCTGTGGCAAAAGACGTTCGCCGAAATACCGAAAGCCACGGAATAAGTGAAACGGTGGGCTGTCTTCGGCATGGTATGTAACGATGAGAATCGAGAAAAAGGGATTGTTATGAAAAAAGCGGCATGCGTTTTGGCAATTATATGCGCCGTCATGATTATCTCTGCCGGTGCATTCGCCGCAGAGACGAAATTTGCGGTCGTCAATCTCCAGAAGGTGCTCGAATTGTCGGATGCCGGCATAAAGGCGCAAAAGGAGATGGACACAAGAATAAACGCGGCGGGGGCAGACGTCGAGAAGGATGGAGAGGCCCTGATAAGAATGAGAGAAGAGCTGGAGAATGAGGCCGCTCTACTCTCCGCAGAGGCCTATGCGGATAAAGTACGCACCTACGAGAATGAATACCTCGAATTTCAGCGTAAGTATGAAGATTACGAGTACGAACTCTACATGATGGAATCGGAATTGATCGATGTGGTCATGAATGACGTTGTAGAACTCATAACTGAAATGAGCCAGAAAGAGGGATATACGATGGTCCTTGAAAGCAGGGTTTCCGGTGTGTTGTATGCCGATGAGAGCATAGATATCACCGACGAAGTAATCAAGGCCCTCAACAACCAGTAAACTCTTTCATGGAGTATCAAAAGTACGGCCCGCCTTCGGTAACTGAGGGCGGGCCGTTTCTTTTTTTGTCGAACTGATGCGTCGGAGTTGATACCGACATACTATAATGGTTCGCACGCCGATGATCTGAGCTCTGTCATGCCCTTTTCCGGGTGTTGTGTATCCGAAAGCTCGTCAATACGGATATGGATTTATCGTGTTACGTAAATCATTAAACTGGTTCCACGGTTCTCTATTGCGCTCCGTAATTATCCAGACATCCCAATCGGTGTCCCTATCGATATTTGCCGAGCACGTGGCGGTGAAATGATCGGGCTCTCCGTTGATATTGAGATACCAATTTTTATAGTACTTGGGATCGGATGCCGGCTGAAAATTAAGCACCGAAAAATCGCCGGTAAATTCGCTGTTTTCCGCATAATAGGCGATTTCAGCATTGAAAACACCGCTCATGAGTATTCGCGCCTCTGATTGCTTGGATTTTGCCTGAAGTAACATGAAACTCGGAATAGCAATCGCCGCGAGAATGGCGATGATAGCGACGGTAATCATCAGCTCTATCAGTGTAAAACCGAGGCGATTTGTGTGAGATCTGCCAACCATTTTCTGCTCCGTCAATAAGAATATTACACTGTATCCTTTAAATTCAAATATTGGTGGTTTAGTATAACACATGCTGGAGGAAAACAAACAAAAATATATGAAAATGCAGAAATATGTTGCATCCCGAAAAATGCGAGAAGCCGTCCCTCATGTTCTCTGTGACGACCGCTGTATTTTTATGTATGTCCTTCCGTCTATCCGATGAGTTTGTCTCATTAATAAAGATAGTACAGCATCTGACGGTGTTATCAGAGACTTCATCGGAGGGTGTCGTTCTTTTTCATGTTCGTATCTAATCCGGCAATCTACAGGGAACACAATGTGGAAGATGGGCAATACCGAATAATTACATGTCATATGTGTGTTGTGTTGAGACGTTACGCCCTTTGAACGCATTTTTCGAATGTAAAGGTATATCAGCGGTGCGGATGTGTACGAAATGGGACAATCGGGATGTCAATTCATGTTTCCAGCGCCTTGAAAAAAAACTTGACAGGCCCTCTATTTCCCGCTATGATTCGCTAAATAGTAGGGATTGAATGGTAAAAGCAAGAAGTGAATTTAATTGATACGACAGTAGACGGAATGCTTCAATATGAAAGATGGATGTGGGTGTGGCCCGGGTACATAGGTGCCTTGGTTCGCCCATAGGAAGGTGATGGTACGATAATCCATACCGCGGGCAGCCACAGGTTGCCCGCGGTTTTTTTTGGGAAACCAAGAAAAGACCGCGAGCGTTAGTACGCTGAGCGGTTTTTTTATTGAAATGGAGGGAGGTGATCGCCCCATGGGGCGACGGTGGAAATAGACATTTCGTATAGTATTTATGTGGATACACAGAGGAATTTTATGTCAACGCTTTTTTGTTTTCGATAAAAAAGGAGAAGTACAATGACGAAAAAAAGGATCATCCTCGATAAATCGGAGATGCCGAACAAATGGTACAATGTTGTGGCCGATTTACCGGTTCCGATGAAACCGACGCTCAATCCTCAAACCCTGAAGCCGGCAACACCGGACGACTTTGCGCCCATTTTTCCGATGGCCGTGGTAGAACAGGAAGTGAGTGAGAAGGACTTCATAGACATCCCCGATGAGGTGATGGAAGCCCTTTCCCTGTGGAGGCCCACGCCCCTGGTTCGAGCGACTCGGCTGGAGAAATATCTCAACACGCCCGCCCGTATTTACTATAAAAACGAGAGCGTATCGCCCGCCGGCTCGCACAAACCCAACACCGCTGTGGCACAGGCGTTTTACAACAAGCAGGCCGGGATGAAGCGTATCTCGACGGAGACCGGCGCCGGCCAGTGGGGGAGCGCGCTGTCTTTTGCCGGCAGTCTGTTCGATATCGACGTGACGGTGTACATGGTGCGGATATCGTTTGAACAGAAACCGTACCGAAAGTCGATGATCCAGACCTGGGGCGGCACGATCTTCTCAAGCCCCAGCGAAGAGACCCAGATCGGGAGAATGATCCGGGAAAAAAATCCGAATACCAACGGGACCCTGGGAATGGCCATCTCCGAGGCGGTGGAAGACGCCGCTACCCATGGGGATACGAATTACTCTATCGGAAGTGTCCTGAATCACGTGTGCCTGCATCAGACGGTGGTGGGGGAAGAAGCCCTTCGTCAGATGAGTAAAACCGGCGATTATCCGGATGTGGTCATCGGTTGCGTCGGAGGCGGCAGCAACTTTGCGGGGCTCGCCTATCCGTTCATCAGGGAAGTACTCAGGGACAAGAAAAAGACCAGAATCCTGGCGACCGAGCCGTACTCATGTCCGACCCTCACCAAGGGGCCGTATGCCTACGATTACGGCGATACCGCCATGGTGGCGCCGGTGATCTTCATGCATACCCTGGGCCATACGTTCGAGCCTCCGGGAATTCACGCCGGGGGTCTGAGATATCACGGTATGGCGCCGACGCTCTGCACCCTGTACGACCAGAAGATCATTGAAGCCGTGGCCTATCATCAGAACGAGTGTTTTGAGGCGGCGGTGACCTTCGCACGCACCGAGGGCATCATTCCGGCGCCGGAAACGTCACATGCCATTCGCGGGGCAATCGATGAGGCGCTGGATGCAAAAAAGAAGAAGGAAGAGCGGGTAATCCTGTTTAACTTCTCCGGCCACGGACACTTCGACATGGCCGCGTACGATAAGTACTTCGAAAAGGACCTGGAAGATTACGAATATCCCTCCGAAAAGATAGAAGCGGCGCTCAAAGATTTACCGAAGGTGGACTTGTAAGCGATCTTCCGGAAAATAATCCCGACAATTGCGTGACGACAGGGGCCGGATACAACATCCGGCCCCTGTCGTGTGTGGGAGGAATGTGAAATTTTTCATTTTTTCAAGCTGGAAATGAAGTATATACAACAATGTGCTAAAATTATATGATATTATAAGTAAAATTATGTATCCTATCCCCCCCGAGACATCATGGTAATGAGAGAAAACGGATGTACGAGTTTCGCTGCTGGAGAACTGGAGTGACTTCGGTCGACAGAGATGAAGTAAGAAAAAGTATCCTTGACGATCTGACCCGAATGTCGACGGAGATAGATAATCCCGAGGAGTTGGTCAGGCTGATGCTGGCGAAGATCATTCGATCGTATCAGATACAGGCATGTCGGCTGTTTATCGTGGATGACGATGCCGGCGGTATCCTTCCAATAGGACGTGGAGATTTTGATACATCGTTTTCGGATTCTTTTGGGAATTCTGTTGTGGCGCATCGGCTGTACGAAACAGCCGGTCAGGGTATAGTCAGACGGTTCGGCCCCGATGAAAACGGCGTGTATGAGGTGTACATCCCGGTGCTTCTCGGGGGAAACGGCATCGCCGTCATGAAGATTCCCGCCCGGGAGAAAAATGTTCCGGTAAATGATGACGTTGTCACCATCTATTTTGAGGCGGCATCCCTTCTTTCTGTTCTTATAGACAATATTCGCCTGATGAAAATTCGTGATCGCAATGCCATGCGGTTTTCGGAGTTGGCGCACTTTGCGGTCATATTGAATTCGTCGCTGGATGCACAAACGGTCAAGGAGCGGGCGATCGAGGCCGTCGATCACCTTATGGAGTGTGAGGTCGGTTCTTTGTTGCTTTTAGATGAACAGACTCAAGAGCTCTATTTTGAAGTGGCGCTGGGTGAAAAAGGGGATGCGGTCAAAACAATCAGGCTCAAGCCGGGGGAGGGTATCGCGGGGTGGGTGGCTGAACACAACGAGCCGCTTCTGATAAACGAGGTCAAGCAGGATTCACGTCATTCACAGCGGGCGGACGACACCTCACAATTTCGCACCAGGAACATGGTGTGCGTTCCCCTGGTGGTGAAAGACGAGATTATCGGCGTACTGCAGGCGATCAACAAGACCTATGAAAGAAACTTTACCGAGGATGACCTGTCGCTTTTGGTATCTCTCTCTCATCAGGTGGCCATCGCCGTAGACAATGCCCGTCTGTATGAAGAATTGAGGGAAACGTTTTTTCAAACGGTCGAGGCCCTGGCGGATGCCATAGAAAAACGGGATCCATATACCGGCGATCATACCAAGCGCGTCATGCAGTACAGCATGGCGGTTATCACACAGCTTTCCATCAATCAAAACGATGAGGAAAACCTGCGCCTCGCCTCGATTCTTCACGATGTGGGGAAAATAGGCATTGAAGATTCAATACTCAGAAAAGACACCATGCTGTCGGATTCGGAATTTGATATCATCAAGGAACATCCAGAGACGGGTGCGACGATTCTGGGACATATCAAGATGCTCAAGGACGCCATTCCGGGCATTATGCACCACCATGAACGCATGGATGGGACGGGGTATCCCTTGGGATTGACGGGGGGGGACATACCGCTGATCGCCCGCATTATTGCGGTGGTGGATACGTTTGACGCCATGACCACCGATCGTCCCTACCGCAAGGCCATGGATGACCGGGATGCCATCGAAGAGCTGCGGCGATTTTCCGGCACCCAGTTCGATGCTCATATCGTCGACGCATTTATATCCGCCTATAATAAAGGTCTCGTCAGGTGATGGAATAATGGTTTGACTTTACCCGCTTTTTTATGTAGAGTATAAAAATATCTTTTTGGGAGGTTTTATCCCATGTCCGCAGAAGACATTTTGTTGAAAAAATATGGTCGTGATTTTACCAAGGGCACGATTCTGTTTGAAGAAGGGGATTCCTCAAGCAAGGAGATGTATGTCATTCATGCGGGTAAGGTGAAAATCTCAAAGAAGCTGGGTGATCAGGAAACGATACTCGCCCATTTCGGCAAGGGCGAGTTTTTCGGGGAGATGGCGATCCTGAACAACAAGCCCAGATCTGCCACGGCGGAGGTTGTTGAAGACAGCACGCTTCTGGTAATCGATCCAAAAACGTTCGAGGACATGGTCAAGAGCAATTCCGATGTATCGTTTCGAATGATCAAGAAGCTGGCCGATCGTCTTGACGAGACGGATAAAAAAATAGAACTGTTGATGATAAAGGACGGTAACAGCCGGGTTATTCATACCCTTGAAAGGCTGTGCGAATCCGATGGGCGGAAACAGAATGGAGAGATCAGCATTCCTTTGACGATAGAGGGACTCTCATCCAAGGCCGGTGTGCGGATGCAAATGGTACAGGATATCGTCGGAAAACTTGAAAGGGCGAAAATTGTCAGCGTATCTCCGGATACGTTTACCGTTCTCAACACCGAAAGGCTCAAGCAATACTTCGAATTCCTCATACTCAAAGAGGAGTTCGGAGACTTGGGATAGGATAACCCGAGAACAGGTATGAGAATAAAGGTACTCGGGTGTGATGGCGGGCTTCACCCGGGCTTTTCATCACCCGCCTACCTTGTAAATGGCTCTGTCCTGTTCGATGCCGGTCAGGTGGTAACGGAATTATCCATCGATCAGCAGGACCGGGT
This sequence comes from Candidatus Zymogenaceae bacterium, assembly GCA_016931225.1. NCBI lineage: Bacteria > Deltaproteobacteria > Candidatus Zymogeniales > Candidatus Zymogenaceae > Candidatus Zymogenaceae bacterium. The sequence goes on along the minus strand of JAFGFE010000003.1, from coordinate 5,486 downwards.
ACGTGACGTGTTCATTACGCATTTCCACCTGGATCATTGCAAGGATATCGCCTTTTTATCGGACAATGCTCTGGGACGGCCAAACCTCCCCATCCGCGTGTATGCGTCTCACAAGACCATAGAGTATTTTCAAAAATATTTTTTTAACAACATAAACTGGCCGGATTTCACCGCTATCATCTCCGATGGATCTCCGGTGGTGGAGCTGATCGGGTTCGGGATCGGGGATGAGATGACCGTGCAGGGCCTTTCGGTCCGCACGTTTCCGCTCATGCACGTGATCGAGTCGGCGGGATATATCATCGGTAAGGACGGCTCACGATTCATTTACACCGGCGATACCGGTCCCAGCGAGCTGTTGTGGAGAACGGTAAACGAACACGGCGATATAAAGGCGGTTATCGTCGAGACGTCCTTTCCGAACGAGCTTCAAAATATCGCGGACGTCAGCGGGCATTATACGCCCCAGACACTGGCCCGGGACCTTCAGGGCCTTGCCAGGGATGACGTCATCATCTATGTCCATCACCTCAAACCGAATCATTATGATCAGGTACAGAGAGAGATCGAGGCGATCGGAAGGTCGAATATCATCATCCTCAGGCACGGCCAGGTGCTCAACGTGTGAGTAAGACATATGGGATCAAAAACCGGACACGGACAGAGGAAACGGCACGGCGGCGCACATGCAACCGGTACCGAAACAGACAGCTGGCGCAAGTGTCCCGACTGTGACTCGATTATATTCATCAAGGAGGTGAGGCGCAATCACGACGTCTGCACCGCCTGCGGACATCATTTCCGCATCGGGGCGTGGCGCAGGATCGACCTGGTTGCAGACCAGGACAGCTTCGTCGAGCTGTTTGGCGACCTCGAGACGACGGATCCCATCGGTTTTACAGACAGCCTCCCCTATCCTGACCGCATCGAAAAAGCGAGGGAGAAAAGCGGCACCACCGAGGCGGTGATCGTGGGCCGGGCGGACATTCTGGAGCGAAAGGTCATCCTCTCGGTGATGGACTTTTTCTTCATGGGGGGAAGCATGGGGAGCGTCGTGGGGGAAAAGATCACCCGGGCCATCGAGACGGCCATCAAAGAAGAGCTCCCCTTCGTGTCCTTCACCGCGTCCGGAGGCGCCCGCATGCAGGAGGGGTTGATCTCGCTGTTGCAGATGGCGAAGACCACCTCCGCCGTCTCCCGCCTGAAGCAGACCCGGATACCTTACATCTCCATTCTGACGGACCCGACCACCGGCGGCATCGCGGCCAGCTTCGCCATGCTGGGGGATATCGTCATCGCGGAGCCGGGTGCCGTCATCGGGTTCACCGGCCGGCGGGTGATCGAGTCCACCATCAACCAGAAGCCGCCGGAGAACTTCCAGCAGGCGGAGGAAATCCTGAAACACGGGATGATCGATAAAATCGTCGAGCGCAAGCAGATACGAACCACCATCAGGAAGCTATTGGACTTTCTCGCCCCCCTATCATGACGATACATCCTTTCAAACCGGACGCCTCGACGCCGGGAAACGAGACTGTTTCCGGCGTCGTTTTACATGGAGAGCACAGGTGACGACGAGAGAACACCCGACCGAAGAAATGATCACGGAGGCGTTTCGATTCCTCGAGGGCCTTGCCGCCCGGGGGATGCGGACCGACCTCTCCGTCATGCGCCGGGCGGCGGCGCTTCTTGGCGATCCCCAGGACACGATCCCGGTGATACTGGTGGGAGGGACCAACGGGAAGGGGTCCACGGCGGCGTATCTGGGTGGGATGCTTACGGCGCTGGGAATGAAGGCGGGGTGCTATTACTCCCCCCACGTCACGTCGGTGACGGAGCGGGTGACCGTGAACGGTCGGGAGATCACCCGGGCCGAGACGGCCGCCCTCATCATGGAATTGCGGGCGAGCCGTGCGGAGGGGCTTTCCCCCACCTATTTCGAGTTCCTGACACTGCTGGCGTATCTCCATTTTTCCCGGAAAAACGTCGACTACGCCGTGATGGAGGTGGGGATGGGCGGGCGGTTCGACGCCACAAACATCGTAAATCCCATGGTGTCGGTGATCACCACCGTCTCCCTCGACCACACCCAATACCTGGGGGAGACCGAGGCGGCCATCGCCGGGGAAAAGGCGGAGATCATCCCCCCCGGCGGCCGTCTGGCGGCGGGGAGGGTGTCCGATGAGGCGAAGGCGGTGTTGATCAAAAGGGCGAAGGAGCACAATGCCGTGGCCCGGTTTTTTGGAGAGGATTTTTTCATGGAGGAGGGAGCGGGCGGCGTCCTGACCTACCGGGGCGTGAAAAGGACCGTCACCGGCATCCGGACGGGGCTCTTCGGCCGCCACCAGGGGGAGAACGCCGCGACGGCGATTGCGGCGCTGGAATATCTGGAGGAATCCCTTGGAGAGCGGGGGGTGACGATATTGGATGAGGCGATACGTGCGGGGTTAAGGGAGGCGCGGCTGCCGGGGCGCATCCAGGTGATATCGGAGCGGCCCGAGGTGATCGTGGATGTGGCCCACAATCGGGCCGCGGCGAAGGCACTGGCTGCGTATATGGGGACGCTCCCGGAAAAGCCCACGGCCCTGGTCCTGGGGATGATGGCGGATAAGGACATCGAGGGTGTAATGGAAGAGCTTGTTGGAATCGCCGATCGCTTTTTCCTGGCCCGGCCGGATGTCGAGCGGGCGGCGGGGACGGACACGCTGGGGCAGGCGGCGAAGGGATTGGGTGCCGTGTACTCACACCACGCAAGCGTGGCAGATGCATTGAACGCGGCGAGGGAATGGGCGGGGGAGGGAGGCCGGGTTCTGGTCACCGGCTCATTTCACACCGTGGAGGAGGCGGTGGGGGATACCACATTATAGAGATCCGTATGTGGTGTCTCGTCGGAAAGATGCTGGAATTATACGTGAGTAAAAAGACCGGGAGGAGATTTCTCCCCTCCCGGCAAAGTCCGGCTCGTTTTGTCACTGTGCGAGTGTCGTTTATCACATGCTGATGTCTTTTATTTCCAACGGCGCTATTATGGAAGTCATGTTGTTACTTGAATGAATCGAGCCAGTTTTCAGCATCCAATATATTCGAAAACACCTGTGTGTCCATCTTCGATTCTCGAGAATAACGCTCCGCCATAAATTTCACTGCATCTTCGCTGTATATTTCGGCTGTTCTTGCAAGACCCATATCCATTGCAAGTTTCTGGGTTTTTATGTGAAGCTCTGCGACCGGTTCTGGTGGAGGCTTCGCAAATCTGAGATCACCTACAACATCGAATCCCGGTTTTAGTTTTGACATGGCTGTTTTCATGTCTTTATAGTTGTCGGGAACAACGTCCAAACTTCGCCAGAATCCAAAAAGGTTGTAGTACAGCCTGTTCTTTTCGATATCAACGATGAGTTGATAGTATTCGTTTTTCACAATTTCCTGTTTCATCGGCACCCCCTCAACAACACCATGAATAATATACATTTCAAATATATTATATTGCTATTATTCGATGGAATCAAGAATAATTTCAAATTGATAACTATTATTGATTGATGATAAAGTATAGTTGTTTTGTAATAATATAAGAGATGTGCTGATCGAGTGGTTTCTTGATGTGTTTGAGACGGAGTATATCGAGATGTTTTCAGGGTGGAAAAACGTAGCGGGGAATCACCCCGGCGACAGAGACGATACGGGATAAGACGTAGAAACCCCGGGAGGCGGGGGCCACCTGAGTATTGTGTGCAAACTTCTTCCGGTTGTGGATTGAGCGGGCGACGGGGACGGACACGCTGGAAAGGGCGGCGTTGAAGGGATTGGGTGTCGTATACTCACGCTACGGATGCGTGGCCGAGGCGCTCAACGCGGCGAAGGAATGGGCAAGGAATTGCGGCCGAGTTCCGGTCACCGGTTCGTTTCACACCGTGGAGGAGGCGGTGAGAGATGCCGTCATATACGGTTTCGTAACGGTCTTCTGTTCGATACACATCCGGCTCTTACATGTTAAAAAAACCGGAAGTTGATTTCTCGACTTCCGGTGGATTACATTGTGTGTTTGATTTTATAGAAGTATTTCATAGCATATGCATGTTGTTTCTCTTAGATGGCTTTGTAATACAATGTACAAGGCAACGCGGATTTTACGCGGATGAAACAGGCAGTTGCGCGGGTTGCCTTTTTTATCCTATGACCTCATTCATCAAGCCATGCATCGGCCTCTTCTATGCTGTTGAAAAGAGCCATTTCCCCTTCAATGCCAGAGCCCTTCCAGACCCGTTCGGCGGCCATTTTCTCCAAGGGTTGGGTTACCACCCGGGCCGCTTTCCTGTAAGCAAATTTCGCGTTTTCCTTCTGGGCTTCGATAAAAGCCTCCATGACTTCAGGGGCGGGGGTTTTAAATTCGCGTATATCGGTCAACGTCGTGAAATTTGGCATGAGCATTTTCGGAAACTTGGTGAGGTCCGCTTTAATATCCGGCACATCATCAATGCTCTTCCAGTATCCCTTAAATGCGATATAGCATCGATTCTTCTCTCGGTCGATGTGAATTTCATAGAACTCATTGACTACAATCGGCTCTTTCATCGCTTTGTCCCCTTTTCTACTATAACAATCGTACTTACAACCTGAATATACTATAATATATTACCATACTAATATGAGTATGTTTTAAAGTCAAACACAATTCCGTATCTGTAGCGGGAGTAATGCCGTCATTACTCCGGCATGTCTGTACATACCACAGAGTGTCGTTGCATCATGGGTATACGTATTGCCGGAGGTGAAGTGGCGAGGTGTTGAACATGGTGAAGAAGGAGGCAGGGAGTGACAATCGGAAGGGTCGATTTATACGGCAGAAGAGGCGGTGGAGGATGCCGTCATATACGGTTTCGTGACGGTCTCCTGTTCGATACACATCCGGCTTTTACATATAAAAAAAACCGGAAGTCGATTTCTCGCCTTCCGGTGGATTACATTGTGTGTTTAATTTAATTGAAGTATTTCATAGCATATGCATGTTGTTTCTCTTTGACGGCTAAATAGTACAATGTACAAAACAACGTAAATTTTACACGGATGAAACAGGCGGTCGCACGGGTCGCCTTTTTTATCCTATGACCTCATTCATCAAGCCACGCCTCGGCCTCTTCTATGGTGTTGAAAAGAGCCGATTGCCCTTCAAAGCCCCCACCCTTCCAGACCCTTTCGACGGCCATCTTTTCCAAGGGTTGGGTCACCACCCGGGCCGCTTTCCTATAAGCATGTTTCGAGTTTTCCTTCTGGGCTTCGATAAAAGCCTCCATGACAGTAGGGGCGGGGGTTTTAAATTCGCGTATATCGGTCAGCGTCGTGAAATTTGGCATGAGCAATTTCGGAAACGTGGTGAGATCTTTTACAATATCCGGTACCTCATCAATGCTCTTCCAGTATCCCTTAAATGTGATATAGCATCGATTCTTCGCTCGGTCGATGTGAATTTCATAGAACTCATTGAC